>NZ_JBJZOJ010000015.1:0-136078 GCF_047200655.1 Streptomyces sp. MS06 | reverse complement strand
CCCCCCCCCCCCCCCCCCCCCCCCCCCCCCCCCCCCCCCCCCCCCCCCCCCCCCCCCCGCGACCGGTGCCGGGGACACCGGTCGCGCGCGGCGGGCGGGGGAGCGGACACCGCGTGCGGGCGGCGCGGTCGGCCGGTCCGAGCCGCGAGGGGGTGCGGTATGACCGGGACGGGGGCGCGGAGCGCGGCGGAGCCGCTGCTGCTCGGAGTGCGGCACCACGGGCCGGGCTCCGCACGAGCCGTGCGGGCGGCGCTGGAGGCGGCCCGCCCCCGGGTCGTACTGGTCGAGGGTCCCCCCGAGGCCGACACGCTGATCCCGCTCGCCGCCGACGCCGACATGCGGCCCCCGGTCGCCCTCCTCGCCCACGCCGTCGACGAGCCCGGCCGGTCGGCGTTCTGGCCGCTGGCCGAGTTCTCCCCGGAGTGGATCGCCCTCCGCTGGGCCCTGGACCACGGCGTCCCGGCGCGTTTCATCGACCTGCCGGCGGCGCATTCACTGGCCTGGGAGAGCGGCCCCGAGGACGGCGCACGCCCGGAGGGGCAGCGGTCCGACGGGGCACAGCCGGACGGGGGACAGCCGGAGGGGGAGAAGCGGGACGGGCTGCACCCGGAGCGGGACGAGCCCGCGGAGGACACGCGGGACCGGGGGGACACGCGGGACCGGGGGGACGCCGAGCGGGCCGGGCAGGTCTCCGATCCCGGCGCCGAGGTGCGCGTCGACCCGCTCGCCGTGCTCGCCGGGACCGCCGGACACGACGACCCCGAGCGCTGGTGGGAGGACGCCGTCGAACACCGGGGCGGCGGCGAGGGCGACGCCTTCGCGCCGTTCACCGTGCTGGAGGAGGCCATGACGGCGCTGCGGGAGACCTACGGCAGCGGCGACCGGGGACGCGGCCTCGTGCGGGAGGCGTACATGCGCCTCCAGGTGCGGGCGGCGCGGCGCGAGCACGGGGACGGCGTGGCGGTGGTGTGCGGCGCCTGGCACGTGCCCGCGCTCCGGCGCAGGAGCACGGTCGCCGCCGACCGCGCCCTGCTGAAGGGGCTGGCCAAGGTACGGACCGACATGACCTGGGTGCCGTGGACGCACCGCCGGCTCGCCCGGTCCGGCGGCTACGGGGCGGGCATCGACTCGCCGGGCTGGTACGCGCACCTGTTCGCCGCACCCGACCGGCCGGTCGAGCGGTGGATGACCAGAGTCGCGGGACTGCTGCGGGACGAGGACCGTGTCGTGTCCCCGGCGCACGTCATCGAGGCGGTGCGGCTGGCCGAGACGCTCGCCGCGGTGCGCGGGCGGCCGCTGCCCGGACTGGGCGAGACCACCGACGCGGTACGTGCGGTGATGTGCGACGGCTCCGACCTGCCGCTGGCGCTGGTGCACGACCGGCTGGTGGTCGGCGAGACGCTGGGAGAGGTGCCGCGCACGGCACCCGCCGTGCCGCTGCAGCGCGACCTCGACCGGCTCCAGCGCCGGCTGCGGATCAGACCGGAGGCGCCGGAACGACAGCTCGAACTGGACCTGCGCAAGGAGAGGGACGCGGACCGCAGCAGGCTGCTGCACCGGCTGCGACTGCTCGGCGTCGGCTGGGGCGAGCCTGCCGCCTCGCGGGCCGGCACCGGCACCTTCCGGGAGACCTGGCGGCTGCGCTGGGAGCCGGAGCTGTCGGTGCGTGTCGCCGAAGCCGGAGTCTGGGGGACGACCGTCCGCGCCGCGGCGAACGGGAAGGCCGAGGCGGACGCGGCGGGCGCACGCTCCCTCGCCGACGTCACCGAGCTGGCCGAGCACTGCCTGCTGGCCGACCTCGCCGAGGCGCTGCCCGCGGTGATGCGGGTGCTGGCGGACCGCGCCGCACTCGACACCGACGTCGGCCACCTCGCTCAGGCGCTGCCGGCCCTGGTCCGCTCGCTGCGCTACGGCGACGTGCGCGGCACCGGCACCGCGGCGCTGGCCGAGGTCGCCGCGGGCCTCGCCGAACGGATATGCGTCGGCCTGCCTCCCGCCTGCACGGCGCTCGACGCGGACGCCGCCGAGGAGATGCGGCGCCACGTGGACGCAGTGCACGCCGCGGTGGGCCTCGGGGCCCTCACCGCCGCCGGGCACGCCGGGCTGCGCGACCGCTGGCGGGCCGTGCTGCGGGTGCTCGCGGACCGCGACACCGTGTCCGGCGTGATCCGGGGCCGTGCCGTGCGGCTGCTGCTGGACGACGGAGAGCTGGACCAGGACGGGGCGGCGCGGCTGATGGGGCTCGCGCTGTCGCAGGGCACGCCGCCGGGGGACGCGGCCGCCTGGATCGAGGGCTTCCTCGGGGGCGGGGGCATGCTGCTCGTCCACGACGAGCGGCTGCTCGCCCTGGTCGACGGCTGGCTGACCGGGGTGCCGGCGGAGGCGTTCACCGACGTCCTGCCCCTGCTGCGGCGGACGTTCTCGGCGTACGAGCCCGGAGTGCGGAGAACCCTGGGCGAGCTGGTGCGGCGCGGGCCGGGCCCCGGTGCGCGCACGGGGGGCGACGGCACGGCCCCGGGTCTCGCCGGGTTCGCGCCGGACCTCGACTCCGGGCGCGCCGACGCCGTCGTCCCGGTGGTGCGGCTGCTGCTGGGCCTCGCCCCGCAGCAGCCGCAAGGTGAAGGCGGCACCGCGGAACACCGCGGTGCCGACGGCGACGACCCGGTGGGGGTGCCCGGATGACGACGGGGGAGGCGAGCGAAGCACGGACCGCGGCCGCGGATCCGGCGCGGGAACGGCTGCGGCGCTGGCGGCTGGTGCTCGGCGGTGACCGGGCGGACGGCACCGGGTACGCGCCGTCGGGGCGGGACGCCGCGATGGACGGGGCGCTGACTGCGCTCTACGGGAGGAAGGGGGAAGGACCGGCGGCGGGGCGGGACCGCTCCGCCGGGCTGGGGGCGTCGGCGCCGTCCGTGGCGCGCTGGCTCGGGGACATCCGCAGCTATTTCCCCTCCTCCGTCGTCCAGGTCATGCAGCGCGACGCGATCGACCGGCTCGGCCTGTCCACGCTGCTGCTGGAGCCGGAGATGCTGGAGGCGGTGGAGGCCGACGTGCACCTGGTCGGCACCCTGCTGTCGCTGAACAAGGCGATGCCGGAGACGACCAGGGAGACGGCCCGGGCAGTCGTGCGCAAGGTCGTCGAGGACCTGGAGAAGCGGCTCGCCGGCCGCACCCGGGCCACCCTCACCGGCGCCCTTGACCGCAGCGCGCGCGTCGACCGGCCCCGCCACCACGACATCGACTGGAACCGGACGATCGCGGCCAACCTCAAGCACTACCTGCCGGAGTACCGGACGGTCGTGCCGGAACGGCTCGTCGGATACGGGCGCGCCGCGCGGAGTGTGAAGAAGGACGTCGTCCTCTGCATCGACCAGTCGGGTTCGATGGCGGCCTCCGTCGTCCACGCGTCCGTGTTCGGGGCGGTGCTGGCCTCCATGCGGTCCATCAGCACCCGGCTCGTCGTCTTCGACACGGCCGTCGTCGACCTCACCGACCGGCTCGACGACCCGGTCGACGTCCTCTTCGGCACCCAACTCGGCGGCGGCACGGACATCAACCGGGCCCTGGCCTACTGCCAGGCGCAGATCACCCGGCCCGCGGAGACCGTGGTGGTGCTGATCAGCGATCTCTACGAGGGAGGCATACGGCACGAGATGCTGAAGCGGGTCGCGGCGATGAAGGCCTCCGGCGTGCAGTTCGTGGCACTGCTCGCCCTGTCCGACGAGGGCGCGCCCGCCTACGACCGGGAGCACGCGGCAGCGCTGGCCGAGCTCGGCGCGCCGGCGTTCGCGTGCACCCCCGACCTGTTTCCGGACGTGATGGCCGCCGCGATCGAGAAGCGTCCCCTGCCGGTACCGGAGACCTGACACCGGGGGAGGGTGTTTCCGGTGGGGACGGGCGGGGCTCCTCGGCCGGAGGAGGCGGCGGGGCCGGACGGGCTCCCGGAGGCGGCGGTGGGCGCGACCGGACGCGATCACCCTCGGTGACGGGGCGCGTGCGCGTGCTCCGGCGTCGGGCGAGTGGGCCCGAAAACCCTGTGCGGGGCACCCGGACGGACGAAGGCCGTCGGCCCCGTCGGACGAAGGCCGTCGGTCCCCGTCCGTTCTCGTCCGTGCGTCACCACGCGGGACCTCGTCCGTGCTCTACCACGCGGGACCGGCGCGCGGTCCCGAACGGGTGGAGACCGCTCGCCCGGTCGTCCCCGCACACCGCACCCGGTCCCCGCCCGGGGCGGCTGTCGCGCGGGGCCCGCTGCCGGGCCTCACCAGGCCGACCACGGCACGGTGAGGCCCAGCCTCCCCGCGGATCATGTGACAGGTATCACCGCTGAGGTGTGAGCTGTGATTTAGAGAGGTCCCGCATGCGGGGATAACCTGCGAGACGGACATGCCGCGCGCTCGGACACCGTGTGCGCTTCCCCTGTGACACAGAGCGGACGTCACGTTGCCCTTCGCGGCACGCCCACGCATCCAACGAACCGCGAGATCACTGATAGGGACGGAAGCGCGTGGACCTGTTCGAGTACCAGGCGAGGGACCTCTTCGCCAAGCACGGTGTACCGGTGCTGGCCGGTGAAGTCATCGACACGCCTGAGGCGGCGCGCGAGATCACCGAGCGTCTCGGCGGCAAGTCTGTCGTCAAGGCGCAGGTGAAGGTCGGTGGTCGAGGCAAGGCCGGTGGCGTCAAGCTGGCCGCCACCCCGGACGAGGCCGTCGCCCGCGCGACGGACATCCTCGGGATGGACATCAAGGGCCACACGGTCCACAAGGTGATGATCGCCGAGACGGCTCCGGAGATCGTCGAGGAGTACTACGTCTCCTTCCTCCTCGACCGCGCCAACCGCACCTTCCTCTCCATCGCCTCCGTCGAGGGCGGCGTGGAGATCGAGGAGGTGGCGGCCACCCGTCCGGAGGCCGTCGCCCAGATCGCGATCGACCCGATCGACGGTGTCGACCAGGCCAAGGCCCGTGAGATCGCCGCGGCCGCCAAGTTCCCCGCCGAGGTCGCGGACAAGGTCGCGGACGTCCTCGTCACCCTCTGGGACACCTTCATCAAGGAGGACGCCCTCCTCGTCGAGGTGAACCCGCTGGCCAAGGTCGCCTCCGGTGACGTCATCGCCCTCGACGGCAAGGTCTCCCTCGACGAGAACGCCGAGTTCCGCCACCCCGAGTTCGAGGAACTCCACGACAAGGCCGCCGCCAACCCGCTCGAGGCGGCCGCCAAGGCCAAGGGCCTGAACTACGTGAAGCTCGACGGCGAGGTCGGCATCATCGGCAACGGCGCCGGCCTGGTCATGTCGACCCTGGACGTCGTCGCCTACGCCGGCGAGGGCCACCAGGGCGTCAAGCCCGCCAACTTCCTCGACATCGGCGGCGGCGCCTCCGCCGAGGTCATGGCGAACGGCCTGGAGATCATCCTGGGCGACCCGGACGTCAAGTCCGTCTTCGTCAACGTGTTCGGTGGCATCACCGCCTGCGACGCCGTCGCCAACGGCATCGTGCAGGCCCTGGAGCTCCTCAAGAGCAAGGGCGAAGAGGTCTCCAAGCCGCTTGTCGTGCGCCTCGACGGCAACAACGCCGAGCTGGGCCGCAAGATCCTCACGGACGCCAACCACCCGCTCGTGCAGCAGGTGGACACCATGGACGGCGCGGCCGAAAAGGCCGCCGAGCTGGCTGCTGCCGCGAAGTAAGGGACGAGGTCACAGAACACCATGGCTATCTTCCTCACCAAGGAATCCAAGGTCATCGTCCAGGGCATGACCGGCTCCGAGGGCCAGAAGCACACCAAGCGCATGCTGGCGTCCGGCACCAACATCGTCGGTGGCGTGAACCCCCGCAAGGCGGGTCAGGTCGTCGACTTCGACGGCACCGAGGTACCGGTCTTCGGCTCCGTCAAGGAGGCCGTCGAGAAGACCGGCGCCGACGTCTCGGTCATCTTCGTCCCGGAGAAGTTCACCAAGGACGCGGTCGTCGAGGCCATCGACGCCGAGATCCCGCTCGCCGTCGTCATCACCGAGGGCATCGCGGTGCACGACACCGCCGCCTTCTGGGCGTACGCCGGCAAGAAGGGCAACAAGACCCGCATCATCGGCCCGAACTGCCCCGGCCTGATCACCCCGGGTGCCTCGAACGCGGGCATCATCCCGGCGGACATCACCAAGCCGGGCCGTATCGGCCTGGTCTCGAAGTCCGGCACGCTGACGTACCAGATGATGTACGAGCTGCGCGACATCGGCTTCTCCACCTGCGTCGGCATCGGCGGTGACCCGATCATCGGCACCACGCACATCGACGCCCTGAAGGCCTTCCAGGACGACCCCGAGACCGACCTGATCGTCATGATCGGCGAGATCGGCGGCGACGCCGAGGAGCGGGCCGCGGCCTTCGTCAAGGAGAACGTGACCAAGCCGGTCGTCGGCTACGTCGCGGGCTTCACCGCGCCCGAGGGCAAGACCATGGGCCACGCCGGCGCCATCGTCTCCGGCTCCTCCGGCACCGCCCAGGCGAAGAAGGAGGCCCTCGAGGCCGCCGGTGTGAAGGTCGGCAAGACGCCGACCGAGACGGCGAAGCTGGCGCGCGAGATCCTCGCGGGCTGAACCGCCGCAGACGAAAGGGCCCGCGTCCCCCGGAAACCTCCGTGGGGACGCGGGCCCTCGCGCGTCGCAGGGCCCGTCACCCGCCCTCCGGGACCAGTCGTTCCGGCCCGTGTTCCGTGCCCGAGCGGAGTTTGGTCCGCAGCGCCCGGTCCGCGTCGGACAGCGGGCCCGGTGCCGCCGGTGGTGGCACCCCCTGGACGGTCTCTCCCGGCGCGATCGGTGCCTCGTACCGCGTCGGCGCGGTGCGCAGGGTCAGCGCGGTCGCTCCCACGATCGCCGCGGTGAAGGCGATGGCGGCCCGCGTCCAGAAGCGTGCCCGGCGTTCGCCGCCCGTCCGTACCGCGGGCGCACGGGCCGCCCGCTGCCGCCCGGTCGAGGCCAGCTCGGCCAGCCTCCGGTGCAGTTCGGCCGGGTCGGCCAGGTCCGGCAGGCCCGCGGCCAGCGCCTCCCGCGCGTGCAGCAGCCGGTTCGCCGCCGCCCGGGTGCTCGCCTCGGTCTCCGCCGCCGTCTCCGGCAGCCCGATTCCGACCCCGTCGTGGAGGAGCAGTGTCCGGCGGTACGGCGGCGG
Source organism: Streptomyces sp. MS06 (assembly GCF_047200655.1). Taxonomy (NCBI): domain Bacteria; kingdom Bacillati; phylum Actinomycetota; class Actinomycetes; order Kitasatosporales; family Streptomycetaceae; genus Streptomyces; species Streptomyces sp. MS06. Next base: position 128,915 of record NZ_JBJZOJ010000015.1, on the reverse strand, counting down.
CAGCCGGAGCAGCAGGTTCAGCAGCGTCCGGTCGTCCGTCTCCGCCGGCGGCTGCTCGGTGTGCCGGTGGCGGGGGCGGAGGCGGTGCCACGGGGAGAGCGCGTACTCGTACGCCGCGGCCCGCACCCAGCCTGCCGGGTCGGGGTCGCGTGCCACTTCCGGCCAGCGCTGCCAGGCCTGTTGGAAGGCGCCCTCCACCGACTCCCGGGCCAGCCCGCGCCGGCCGGTGAGGAGGTAGGTCTGCCGTACGAGGGCGGGGGCGCAGAACGCGTAGAGCTCGTCGAATGCCTGAGTGGGCGTCAGTCCCGCGGTGTCGGACCCGGACTGCTCCCCGGCCGTGCCGGACGGAACTGCGGCCGTGCCGGACGGTGTCCCTGCCGTGCCGGACGGGCCGGCACCGCCGCTGCCGCCGCCGACCCCACCGGCGATGTCGGCGACGGCAAAGCCACCGGCTGCACCGGCTGCACCGGCTGCGCGAGCGGGATCGGCGGGTTCGACCGGCGGGCCGTCGGCGGGGGAGTCGACGGGGCTGCCGTGTCTGCCGACCCGGGCGCGTCGGGTGCTCCGGTCCGCTCCGGCACGCCTGCTGCGGCGCTCGCCGTCCCTGCGGGCGGTGGCCGGCCCGGTGCGGCCGCCCCCTGCGGCCGTCCGGTTGGAGCCCTGCGCCCTGGTGGGCTTCGCGAGCGAGGCCAGCAACGTCGCGTACGTGTCCCGCTTCCGGCCGCGCGGCGTCGTGCGGCCGGACTCCCATGCGCGCACCGTGTCCCGGCTGACGCCGACCTGCGCCGCGAGCTGAGCCTGGGTCAGTGCACCCGCCTCTCGCAGGCGTCGGCGCTCCTTCGGCGGCGGAAGCGGGGTGGCAGGGCTCTGCGTCACAGGGTGCCCCTTCGCGCGGAAAAGTACATAAAACGTATATTGAGCGACACTACGGGCCTTCGCCTGTTACAGCCGGAAAGCGCGTGTCGTTGGGAGCATGGCGGTCGTGACCCAGATGACCGCTCGCCGACCGTCGCTGTCGTCCCTGCTCACCCGGGTGCGCGACCGATCGCCCGGACTGGCCGCCGCCCTCCTCGGCGGTGCGGTCGCGGCGGGGCTCGGCCTCGGCTCGTCCGCCGTTCTGGTGATGCTGCTGTGGATCAGTTCGCCCTACCCGGACCTCGGACCGGGCGGCGCACTGCACGTCGCCGCCGGGATGTGGCTGCTGGCCCACGGGATGGAACTCGTCCGCACCGACACGCTGTCCGGGACGCCCGCCCCGATCGGCCTCACTCCGCTGCTGCTGCTCGCGCTGCCGGCGTGGCTGCTGCACCGGGCCGCGCGGGACGCGGTCGACCGCGACGACGGTGCGCCGCTGATCCCGGGGCGCACCGCATGGACGGGAGTCGTCCTCGGCTATCTCGCCGTCGGCGCGGCGGTCACCCTCTACGCGGCGGGCGGCCGGCTGCGGCCGGTGTGGGAGGCGGCCGGTCTGGCCGGGCTGCCCGCAGTGGCCGTGGCGGCGGCCGGGGCGGGCGTCTGGACGGCCTACGGGCGCCCGCGCGAGCCGCTGGACAGCGCCCTGCTCCTGCTGCCGCCGTCGTTGCGGCGCCTGCTTCTCGGGCCGCTCGCACGGGAGCGGCTGGCCGCGGCCGGGCGGGCCGCGTTCGCCGGGACGGCGACCCTCGTCGGGGGCGGCGGGCTGCTGGTCGCGGTGTCACTGGTGTGGCACGGCACCGCGACGAGCAGGTCGTTCCTGATGCTGACGGAGGGCTGGTCGGGCCGGTTCGCCGTGCTGCTGCTGTGCCTGGCGCTGGTCCCGAACGCTGCGGTGTGGGGCGCCGCCTACGCTCTCGGCCCCGGCTTCGTTCTTGCCGCGGGGCACGTTGTCGGGCCGATCGCCTCCCATCCCGCCCCGCTGCTGCCGCCGTTCCCGCTGCTGGCGGCGGTGCCCCGGCCGGGGGTCGGCACACTCCCGAACTGGGCGGCCGTCGCGGTGCCGGTGGTGGCGGGCGTGACGGTGGGGTGGTTCGTCGCCGGGGCGGCGACCGGGGCCCCGAGCACCGCGAAGGCGTCGGCATCGGCGTCGGTCGCGCCGGGCGCTCCGGGAGCGGCGTCCCCGGGGTCCGGGGCCGGGCCCGAGGACACGGGCGGCTCGGCGGCGGCCTGGGAACGGGGGCGGACGGCGTCGGTCGCCGCGCTCGCGGCGGCGGGCTGCGCGGTGCTGACGGCGGTCCTGGCCGCACTGGCGGGCGGCCCGCTGGGCGTGGCCGCCCTCGCCCGCTTCGGGCCGGTCTGGTGGCAGGTCGGCGGGGCGGCGCTGGGCTGGATCCTGATCTGGGCGGTGCCGGTCGCGGTGGGGGTCCGGGCCTGGCGCTGCCGGGGCCTCGGGGCCCGGGCGGAGCGCAGCGAGCACCGGGAGGCGGCGGAACCGGTCGAAGGCGCGGGCGCCCGGGAGCCGGGGTGCTCGGGGCGCCGGGGCCGGTGGTGGCCGAGAACTCCGTGGCGGCGGGCCGGGAGGACCTCCCGAGCGGCTGACGCCGCGGTGTCGGTGCCCCGGGACGGTGAGGACGCCGGTACGGCCGGCCTCGCCTCCGGGCTCTACGACCACGAGGACGCGCACGAGCCCTACGACTTCCTGCCGGTGGAACCGCCGGACGCCGCCGGGGGGATGCCCTACGCCTGGGCCGACGAGGCCGGCCGCGAAGCGCGCCGGGCGGCATGGCACGAGGCCCCCCATAAGGCCCCCTACGACGCGCCCCACGATGCGGGAACCCCGCCGGACAGCGACTGACCGGAGCGGAGCGGACCGGGCGGCCCCGGACCGGATTCCCCGACCGGATTCCCCGACCGGATTCCCCGGACCGTACCGGGGCCGGCGGGCACCGGCGGGTGCGTGGGCAGTCGTGCGGGTGGCCGCCGCCCGGACGGGTGGCGGTGGTCCGGACGGCGTCCACCGGGTGGGTGGGCCCGGGCCGACCGGGCGACGGAGCGCTCGCCCGGTCGCCCGCTGCCGGGCCCCTTTCCCCGCGACGCCCGTCAAACACGATGCCGGGTCGCCGGGTCGCCGGGTCGCCGGGTCGCCGGGTGGTGGGGTGGCGAGTCGGTGAGTCGCCCGGTGGCGGGGTCGGCGGCCGGGGTGACGTACCGCGTGCCGCCGGCCCTCAGCCGTTCGTGCCCAGTACCCCGCGCAGTTCCTCCGGCAGCAGTTTGGAGCAGGACTGCTTCGCCGCGTCGGTGAGCGCGTCGCTGGTGCAGGTGTAGTAGTCGCGGTAGACGAGCTGCGCCGTGAAGGTGATGGCCACCAGGAGCAGCGCCAGGGAGGCGGTGACCAGGCCGCTGACCGCCGCGGTGGTCTGCGGCCGGGACGCCGCCGGCTCGGGTTCGGGGCGGTCGGGGTCGGGTCGCCGGGGCTTGGCGCGCAGGGCGCTGATGCCCCAGTAGAGGGCCAGCGCGCCGAGCAGCAGGGCCAGGTACGTCCAGCTGAAGAGAGCGAAGAAGAAGGCCCACATGCCGCCCAGCAGGGCGTAGCGCGCGCGGCGCTGGATCGGGTCGGTCGGGTCCCAGCGCATGTTCGGCCCGGGGCGGCCGGGCTGCCCCTCGGGCCCGCTGCCGGGCCGCTGGCCGAAGCCGTCGGAGGAGCGGCCGGGCTGGCGGTCGCTCCACTGGCGGCCCCACGGGGAGTCATCGTCGTCCGGTGCGCCGGCACCGCGGTCGCCGTGGTCGCCGTCGCCGCCCCGCCGGTCGTCGTCGCGGCCGGCAGCCGGGTGGCGCGGCTGCCACGGGCGGTCCGGGGCGCCCTCCGGTGGAGCGGCGAACGGGTTGTCGTCCTGTCCGTCGCCGCTCTGCCGGCCTTCCGGGGCCGCGTCGGGCGGCGACGACGGCCGCTCCCGGAGCACGAGGGCACCGCGCGTCGCTCCCCGCGGTCGCGGCGTGAGCGTGAGGAGTCGCAGGCTGCGGTCCGGCATCAAGTGAGCGTCTTCCCTTAGGCGAAACGGCAGGTACAACGGATGCGCGGCGGAGTTCGGTCCGTCCGGTGCGCGCTGTCCTCTGCTGAACGCACAGCTCGCGAACCGCGTTCCCGAACCCCGCTCCCCCAGACGCTACCCCCCGGCCACGCCCCCGTCCCGCGGGGGCCGCCTGCCGTGCCGGTATCGTTGCTGGCGGTCGGCTGCTTCGTAGGCTTCCCCGTATCCGGGCGTCCGAAGCATTCGTATGAACGCACAAAAGAGTGCCGTGCCCGTCGACCGGTCCGACGCTCGCCGACGCTTTCCGAGAAAGGGCCCCATCGTGGCCGCCAAGCCCGTGGCCGAGCAGGCCAAGCGCCTAGTGGTGCTGGTCTCCGGATCCGGTACCAACCTGCAGGCGCTCCTCGACCACATCGACCGGTCCGGCCCCGGGGCCTACGGAGCCCGGGTGGTGGCCGTCGGCGCCGACCGCGAGGGGATCGAGGGGCTCGCCCGCGCCGAGCGCGCCGGGATCCCCACTTTCGTGTGCCGGGTCAAGGACCACGCCTCCCGGGAGGAGTGGGACACGGCGCTCTCCGAGGCCGTCGCCGCCCACGAACCCGACCTGGTCGTGTCGGCCGGTTTCATGAAGATCGTGGGCAAGGAGTTCCTGGCCCGCTTCGGCGGGCGGTTCGTGAACACCCACCCCGCCCTGCTCCCCAGTTTTCCCGGCGCACACGGCGTCCGTGACGCGCTGGCGTACGGGGCCAAGGTCACCGGCTGCACCGTCCACTTCGTCGACGACGGCGTCGACACCGGGCCGATCATCGCGCAGGGCGTGGTGGAGATCCGGGACGAGGACGACGAGGGCGCTCTGCACGAGCGCATCAAGGAAGTCGAGCGAAGGCTGCTCGTCGAGGTCGTGGGGCGGCTCGCCCGCAACGGCTATCGCATTGAGGGACGAAAGGTAGTTATCCAGTGACCGCCGACAGCACTGTCACGGCCGAGCAGGGCAAGCGGGCCATCCGCCGCGCGCTCGTCAGCGTCTACGACAAGACCGGGCTGGAGGAGCTGGCCCGCGGGCTGCACGAGGCCGGCGTCGAACTGGTCTCCACCGGTTCCACGGCCGGCCGTATCGCCGCCGCCGGCGTCCCCGTCACCAAGGTCGAGGAGCTCACCGGCTTCCCCGAGTGCCTGGACGGACGGGTCAAGACGCTGCACCCGAAGGTGCACGCGGGCATCCTCGCCGACCTGCGCCTGGACAGCCACCGGCAGCAGCTCGACGAGCTGGGCGTGGCGCCCTTCGACCTCGTCGTGGTCAACCTGTACCCGTTCCGCGAGACCGTCGCCTCCGGAGCCTCGCCCGACGAGTGCGTGGAGCAGATCGACATCGGCGGCCCCTCGATGGTCCGCGCCGCCGCCAAGAACCACCCGTCGGTGGCCGTGGTCACCAGCCCGGAGCGGTACGCCGACGTCCTGGCCGCGCTGCGGGACGGCGGCTTCGACCTCACCGCCCGCAAACGCCTCGCGGCCGAGGCCTTCCGGCACACCGCCGAGTACGACATCGCCGTCGCCTCCTGGTTCGCCTCCTCCTACGCCCCCGCCGACGACTCCCGGTTCCCGGACTTCCTCGGTACCGCCCTGGAGCGGTCCCGCACGCTGCGCTACGGCGAGAACCCTCACCAGCCCGCCGCCCTCTACACCTCCGGCGAGAGCGGCCTGGCGCAGGCCGAGCAGCTGCACGGCAAGGAGATGTCGTACAACAACTACACGGACACGGACGCCGCGCGCCGTGCCGCGTACGACCACACCGAGCCGTGTGTCGCGGTCATCAAGCACGCCAACCCCTGCGGCATCGCGATCGGCGCGGACGTCGCCGAGGCGCACCGCAAGGCGCACGCCTGCGACCCGCTGTCCGCCTTCGGCGGCGTCATCGCCGTCAACCGCCCGGTGAGCAAGGAGATGGCCGAGCAGGTCGCGGAGATCTTCACCGAGGTCGTCATCGCGCCGGGCTACGAGGACGGCGCGCTGGAGGCACTCACCAAGAAGAAGAACATCCGGGTGCTGCGCTGCCCGGACGCCCCGGCCCGTCCGGTCGACATGACGCCGATCGACGGCGGTGCGCTGCTCCAGGTCGCCGACCGGCTGCAGGCCGACGGCGACGACCCGGCCAACTGGACGCTGGCGGCGGGCGAGGCGCTGCCCGCCGGGGAACTCCGGGAGCTGGCCTTCGCCTGGCGGGCGTGCCGGGCCGTCAAGTCCAACGCCATCCTGCTCGCCAAGGACGGCGCCTCGGTCGGTGTCGGCATGGGCCAGGTCAACCGCGTCGACTCCTGCAAGCTCGCCGTGGAGCGGGCGGGCGAGGAGCGGGCCCGCGGTTCCTACGCCGCCTCCGACGCCTTCTTCCCCTTCCCCGACGGTCCGGAGATCCTGATCGCCGCGGGTGTCAGGGCCATCGTCCAGCCGGGCGGCTCGGTCCGGGACGAGCTGGCCGTGGAGGCCGCGAAGAAGGCGGGCGTGACGATGTACTTCACCGGGACGCGGCACTTCTTCCACTGATCCCGTTCCCCTGGTCCGGCGCGCGGGTCCGGCTCCGTCGGGCCCGCCGCGGGGTGCCGTACTCGGTGCCACCGCGGTGACCGGGACGCCGGGGCGCGCGGCGCGGAGCCACGCGGGAACGGGGACGCGGGAACGGGGACGCAGGAACGGAAGCGCAGGATCGGGGCGCGGTGAGCGCAGGCGGTGCCTCGCCCCCGCCCCCATCCTGCGGGGCCGCCCGGGCTCAGTAACGCGGGCGGTTGAACCAGGCCGAGCCCTTGGCGTTGCCGACGAACACGGCCACCAGCACGGCCAGCACGGTGTGCACCAGACCGACGATGACGAACGGGTACAGGCCGAGGATCGCGGTCAGGATGGCGAACACCATGATGGTGATGCGGACCCCGTTCCCGCCGCTGTCGAACTTCGTCGCCAGCACGGCCGCGACCACACCCCACACCAGCGCGAACACGACGATGCCCCACAGCAGGCCGGTGGAGTAGTCGGCCAACTGCTGGAAGGAGGCGTCGTCCTGGAGCGTGGCGTCGTTCCTGGCCTTGTTGATGCTCACGGCGGCGAGCGCGAACAGCGCCATGCCGATGGCCTGCAGGCCCACGATGACCCACAGCATCACCCGGGCCGCGTTCACCGATCCCGGCATCGAGGTCGGGGCGGCGCCGGGGTACGCACCCACCGGCGGGGCCTGCGGGTAGCCGTAGCCCGGCGCCTGCCCGTAGCCGGGCGCGTCCTGCGGCTGCCCGTAACCGGGGAGCGGCTGCTGCGGTTGCTGCCCGTAGCCGGGCGCCTGCGGCGGCTGCCCGTAGCCGGGTGCGTCCTGCGGCTGCCCGTAGCCGGGCTGCTGGCCCTGCGGGGCGCCGTAGGGGTTGTTCGGGTCGCCGTGGCTCATGGCGCTTCTTCCTCCGTGCGTTTCGCGTGTGGGGACGGCGCGTGGCGAGGTGCGGAGGAAGTTCTGCTGGTGCGGTCGGTCCCCCCGGTACTGCCCGCGACACTGCCGCCTCATGGTTCTTTAGCAGCCCATTACTTGTCCAGCCGCATTCCCCATGTGTTGTGCAAGTGCAACCTCGACGATCAAGCGGCGCGGCACCGCCCCGGCCCCGCGCGGTGCGGCGTGCGCCGGCCGCGGGACAGCCCGGGTACCCGGAGTGGAACCCGGAGGCCGTCATCCGGGAGGATGGGGCCATGACCGCCCAGATTCTCGATGGCAAGGCCACCGCAGCCGCGATCAAGTCCGATCTGACCGCCCGCGTGGCGGCGCTGAAGGAGAAGGGCGTCACGCCCGGCCTCGGCACGATCCTCGTCGGGGACGACCCCGGCAGCCAGAAGTACGTCGCCGGGAAGCACCGCGACTGCGCGCAGGTCGGCATCGCCTCCATCCAGCGTGAACTGCCCGCCACGGCCACCCAGGAGGAGATCGAGGCGGTCGTCCGCGAACTCAACGAGGACCCGGCCTGCACCGGCTACATCGTGCAGCTGCCCCTGCCCAGGGGCATCGACGAGAACCGCATCCTGGAGCTGATGGACCCGGCCAAGGACGCCGACGGCCTGCACCCGATGAACCTCGGCCGCCTCGTCCTGGGCGAGCCGGCGCCGCTGCCCTGCACGCCCAACGGCATCCTCACCCTGCTGCGCCGCTACGGCGTCGAACTCAAGGGCGCCGAGGTGGTGGTCGTCGGCCGCGGCGTGACCATCGGCCGGCCGATGCCGCTGCTGCTCACCCGGCGCAGCGAGAACGCCACCGTGACCCAGTGCCACACCGGCACCCGCGACCTGTCGGCCCACCTGAAGCGGGCCGACATCGTCGTGGCCGCGGCCGGCTCGGCCCACCTGGTGCGCCCCGAGGACGTCAAGCCGGGCGCCGCCGTCCTCGACGTCGGGGTCTCCCGCGACGCCGACGGCAGGATCGTCGGCGACGTCCACCCGGACGTCGCCGAGGTCGCCGGGTTCATCTCCCCGAACCCCGGCGGTGTCGGCCCGATGACCCGGGCCCAACTGCTCGTCAACGTGGTCGAGGCGGCGGAACGCAGTGCCGGCTGACCGCTCGGAGGACATCGAGGTAGCCGACCCGGTCAGCGCCCCCGGAGCCGGGGGCCGGCCGCGGCGCGCCACCCGCCGCTTCCCGCTGTTCACCCGGGACACCGCGCGTCCCGAGGGCGGCGGGCGGGCCGCGTCCGGGGACGCGCCGGCCCCGGCCCGCCAGTGGCCGATGCTCACCGTGCTGGGTCTGGTCGCGGTGGGCCTGCTGGTGACGGCGCTGGACGCGTTCCGGGTCGGCACGCTGCTGGTCGGCGCCGGACTGCTCGCCGGGGCCGTGCTGCGCTGGACGCTGCCCCGGGTCGGCATGCTCGCGGTCCGGTCGAGGTTCACGGACATCGTGACCTACGGGGTGCTGGGCCTGTCGATCGTGCTGCTGGCGCTGATGGCGCAGCCCAAGCCCTGGCTGCACGTGCCGTTCCTGAAGGACACCCTGCACTTCACCGTCAGCAACTGAGCCCGCCGCGAGGGGCGCGGTGCGCGCCACCGGCGTCCCGGCTCGCCCGCGTCCCGGCCTCCGCTCCTGCCCCACCGGCCACCGCCCCGACCCCACGGGGCTCCGCTCCGGCTCCCGCCCGGCTCCGCCGCGCCGATCGGCGGCCCGTCCTCTCCCCCGTGTGAGGACGGGCCGCCGCGGGTGTCCACGCTTCCGTACGCCGGGCCGGCTGTTCAACGCCTGTCCACCCGCTGTGTCACGGAAGTGACCGTTCCGCTACTCGGTGAGAGCCCTGCCACGTCTCGGAAACACCCCCGCACGGCGGTGGCGCGGTCTCTCCTCTCCCGGATCGGCGGCCGCCACTCTGTGGGGTGGGCCACAGACACCCGGCCGTGCGCCACCGCCGATGCGCGATAGCCTGATCGCCGGATCTCTCTTGACGCCAAGAGATCGATCATCCGTATCCGTGATCGATCATCGCGGCGGGCGCCGGCCGGCAGGCCGGGGCGGGGATCCCGTACCCCCGGGGCAGGGACGCCCCACCGCCAGCTGTCATACGGAGAACGCCATGACCCGCACTCCCGTGAACGTCACCGTCACCGGCGCGGCCGGCCAGATCGGTTACGCCCTGCTCTTCCGCATCGCCTCCGGCCAGCTCCTCGGCGCGGACGTGCCGGTCAAACTGCGCCTGCTGGAGATCACCCCGGCGCTCAAGGCCGCCGAGGGCACCGCGATGGAGCTCGACGACTGCGCGTTCCCGCTGCTCCAGGGCATCGACATCAGCGACGACCCGAACGTCGCCTTCGACGGGGCCAACGTCGGCCTCCTCGTCGGCGCCCGCCCGCGCACCAAGGGCATGGAGCGCGGTGACCTGCTGGAGGCCAACGGCGGCATCTTCAAGCCGCAGGGCAAGGCCATCAACGACCACGCCGCGGACGACGTCAAGGTCCTCGTCGTCGGCAACCCGGCCAACACCAACGCGCTGATCGCGCAGGCCGCCGCCCCGGACGTACCCGCGGAGCGCTTCACCGCGATGACCCGCCTGGACCACAACCGCGCGCTGACCCAGCTCTCGAAGAAGACCGGCGTCCCGGTCTCCGAGATCCGGAAGCTGACGATCTGGGGCAACCACTCGGCCACCCAGTACCCGGACATCTTCCACGCCACCGTCGCCGGCAAGAACGCCGCCGAGGCCGTGGCCGACGAGAAGTGGCTGGCGGACGACTTCATCCCGACCGTCGCCAAGCGCGGCGCGGCCATCATCGAGGCCCGTGGCGCCTCCTCGGCCGCCTCCGCCGCCAACGCCGCCATCGACCACGTCCACACCTGGGTCAACGGCACCGACGAGGGCGACTGGGTCTCCATGGGCATCCCGTCCGACGGCTCCTACGGCGTGCCGGAGGGCCTGATCTCCTCCTTCCCGGTCACCTGCAAGGACGGCAGGTACGAGATCGTCCAGGGCCTGGACGTCAACGAGTTCTCCCGCGCCCGCATCGACGCCTCGGTGCAGGAGCTGGTGGAGGAGCGCGAGGCGGTCCGCGGCCTCGGCCTCATCTGACCCGCCCGGCTCTGATCTGACCGGCCCGGCCCGCCGGATCGGTCCGCAAGCGCGCGCACGGGTCCCGTTCCGGTTCCTTCCCGGAACGGGACCCGTGCGCGTTTCCGTCTGTTCCCGGACCTCTCGGACACCGGGAGGCACGTTCGGCTCCGGCCGAAGCCCGACGCCCCGGTCCGGGCCGAGGCCGCCGGGGCGGCCCCTCCGCCGGGCCCCGGAAGCGGCGGCCTCCCCGGGGGCCGGTGCCCCGACCCGGGTCAGGCCGCGGGCTCCTTCGCACGAGCGGCGGCGCCGGCCGGGCGGGGCGGGCGAGGAGTGTCCCGGTAGCCGGCGACGACGGCCGCCGAGGCCGCCAGCACCAGTACGGCGACGGTGCGCAGCGCCGGACCCATACCGTGCGCCAGGTCGGGGCGGGCGGCGAGCACCGTGCCGGTGACGGCGACGCCGAGTGCCGCGCCGACCTCCCGGGCCGAGGTACCGAGGCCGGAGCCGAGCCCCGCCCGGTGCGGCGGCAGGGACGTCACCACGCCGAGGGTGAGCGTGGGCATGCTCAACCCGGTGCCGGCCGAGATCACCAGCAGCCACCAGGCGTACACGGCGTAGGGCGTGTCCGCGCCGGCGGTGGAGGCGCCGAGCAGGCCGAGCCCGATGAGGACGAGCCCCCCGCCGACGACCGGGCGCGGGTGCGCCGACCAGCGGGCCGCCAGCCGGGGCACCAGCGCCATGCCGACGATCAGCGGGACGATCGCGACACCGGTGCGGGCGGGGCCGTAGCCCCGGACCCCCTGGAGGTACTGGGAGTTCACGTAGAACAGGGCGAACAGCCCGAAGAAGCCGGTGGCCATGCCGAGGGTGGCCGCGCGCAGCCGGGGTGTCGCGAACACCCGCGGGTCGAACAGCGCGGTGTCGCTGCGCAGGGCGTGGCCGGTGAACAGGGCGAGGAGCAGCGCGCCCGCCGCGAACGCCGACAGGATGCCCGGTGAGGCCCAGCCGCGACCGGGTCCCTCGATGATGCCGAACAGCAGGGCGACCAGTCCGCCGGTGAGCAGCGCGGTGCCGAGGGGGTCGGGGCTGCCGTGCGGGGAGCGGGCGGTGCGCGGGGTGGTCACCGCCACCGCGAGGGCGAGGAGCGCGGACAGCGGGACCATCAGGGCGAACAGGGCCCGCCAGGAGAGGAACTGGCCGATGAGCCCGCCGCCGAGGTTGCCGGCCGTGCCGCCCAGCCCGAGTGCCAGGGTCCAGGAGGCCATCGCCTGGGCGCGGCGGGCCGGACCGGCCAGGTGGAGCAGGATCGAGGTCGTGGTGGGCGTGATCAGTGCGGCGCCCGCACCGGACAGGCCCCGGCCCGCGACGAGCAGCGCCGGATCCGGGGCGAGTGCACTGGTCGCGGCGCCCGCGGCGAACAGGGCCAGCCCGGCCAGCAGGGCCCCCTTGCGGCCGTACCGGTCGCCGAGCGCGCCGGCGGGGACGAGCAGCGCGGCGAAGACGATGACGTAGGCGTCGACGGTCCAGAGCAGGTCGGCGTGCGAGGGCCGCAGGCCCGACGAACTCAGTTGCGGGATGAGCAGGTTGACGGCGGCGACCATGCTCTGTGCGACCAGGACGCAGGCGCACAGGGTGAGCAGGGTGGACCGTTTCAGGGCGTGCGGAGCCACGGCTCCTCCTCGGGAGCGACGGTTGGTGGGGGATGCCCCGCCACCGTAGGCTCGGCTCCGTCCTGCCTTCCAGTGCAACCTTTGCAGGGAGAAGATGCGCCAGACGCAATCCACGGGGCCTTTCGGGGCCGACCTGAATCTGCTGCTCGCGCTGGACGTGCTGCTGGAGGAGCAGAGCGTTCAGGGTGCCGCCCGCCGGCTGCACCTGTCCGAGCCGGCGATGAGCCGCACCCTCGGCCGCATCCGCAAGGCGCTCGGGGACCCGGTGCTGGTGCGCGCGGGGCGCCGGATGGTGCCGACGCCAAGAGCGCTGGCCCTGCGGGCGGAGGTGAGCGCGGTGGTGGAGCGGGCCCGGGCGCTGTTCGCGGCGGCCGGCGACGGCGACCTCAGGGAGGTCGAGCGGACCTTCACGATCCTCGGCCCCGACCTGATCGCCGCAGCCCAGGGCCCGGCCCTGTTCGCCCGCGCCGCCGCCGAGGCGCCCGGCATCCGCATCCGCTTCCTCGGGGAGAGCCACGTCGACGCGCCGTTCCTCCGGGAGGGGACCGCCGACCTGGAGGTCGGCGTCCTCGACACGGTCGCGCCGGAGGTGCACCGGGAGACCCTGTACCGGGACCGCATGCTGGGTGTCGTCCGGGCCGGACACCCGCTGCTGGAGGGGGAGTTGACACCCCGGCGGTTCGCCACGGCCGCCGATCACCTGATCGTGTCCCGCCGCGGCAGACTGCACGGGCCGGTCGACACGGCGCTTGCCGAACTCGGCCTGAGGCGGCGCGTGGTGGGTAGTGTGGGCACGTTCGCGGCGTCCCTGTTCGCCATCCGGAACACCGACCTCGTAGGGCTGGTCAGCGCCTGGAGCGGGTGGCTGGCCGAGTCGCTCGGGCTCGCCGTGTTCGAGGTGCCGCTCGACCTGCCGGCGCTGCCGCTCGGGCTGGCCTGGCACCCGCGGCACGACGCCGACCCCGCCCACACCTGGCTGCGCGGGGTGGTCCGCGACCAGCTCGCCGAATGGGCGGCCGCCCACGGCGACCGGGGCGGGGAGGGCCCGGCGGGTTGAACGGGTCCTCTGCGCAGTGCGGTTCCGCGGAACGCGCGGAAGGCGCGCTTCTCCGGGGGGACTTCGTACACTGACGGCCATGGCATCCCGGATCAGTGAATTGGTCATCGACTGTGCCGACCCCGAGCGGCTCGCCGTCTTCTGGGGCGAGGTCCTCGGCTACGTCGAACTCGGTCGCGACGACGACGGAAGCATCGAGATCGGGCCGCCCGGCGAAGGCTTCGGAGGCCCGCAGCCCACGCTCGTCCTGAGCCCCAGCAGTGAGCCCCGGGCCGGGAAGCTGCGACTGCACATCGACGTCAACGCCACCGACCGCGACCAGGAGGCCGAGTTGGAGCGGCTGCTCGCGCTGGGTGCCGGACGCGCCGACGTCGGCCAGACGGGCACGGAGAGCTGGCACGTGCTCGCCGACCCGGAGGGCAACGAGTTCTGCCTCCTGAAGGCCCGGCTCCGGCCGTTCTGACCGCGAGGGGGCCCGGCGGGCGGTTCCGCTCCGGGCTCGCCCCGGGGCCCGCGGAAGGCTCAGATGTCGCTCAAGAACGTTGTTCGGTCCCCGCCGGGCCCCGAACATGAGGTCATGTTCGGACTGACCACCAAACATGACCTGAACGTCCTCGTCCTGCGGGACGCCGAAACCGTCGCCGGGGCCGTGCGTGCCGCGCTCGCCGGGGCCGCCGAGAGCGAGCGGCCCGGGCTGGAGCGCGCCCTGGCCGTCATCGAGGAGACCGCGGCCACCTCCGACGCCGAGCTGCGCGCCCGCTGGGTGCGGGCCCGTCTGGACGAGGCCGGCTGCACCGAGCCGGCCGACTCCGTGAGCGCGGTCAAGGTGCTGCGCGCCGCGGAACCGGGACTTTCGCTGACCGCGGCGGTGCGGCTGTCGAGGGACGCGGCCGCCGCGGAGGGCTGACCGCCCCGTGAGGCCCCTCCCCACCGCCGCCCCGACAGGTTCCTCTCCGCCGTCGTCCTCCCGCCTGCCGGCCGCCCGCCGTCGCCTCCCCGCGCCCGGCCGCCGGCCGTCGCCTCCCCGCGCCCGGCCGCCGGCCGTCGCCTCCCCGCGCCCGGCCGCCTCGCGGCGGTCGCGCGGCCCGATCCCCACCGGCCGCCCCCGTCTCCGACCGGGCTTCCCTCCCCCCTCTTCTCGCCCGAGGTGCCTCGCGGCAGGTCACCTGCCGCGGCCTCCCTCCCACCGCCCTCTGTCTCCCCCTCTGCCCCCGCCCCCGCCCCGCTTCCCTGCCTCGTCTGCGCCCCGTTCCCACACGGCCGTGCGCCCGTCGACCGTGGTGCAGGTCACGAACACGACGCCATTGAGTCACTTTTGCCCGACTGTTCAGTGACGATAAGCACTTTCGACCCCGGTCGCGGCATGTACTTGCGGGGGAGGGGCAGGTGTTCACGGCGTCATTGAGGTGGGATTTGTGACGCTCCGCCAAGCCTGCAGTGGCTCAGCGTGCATTGCGTACCTTTGTCCGGGCGCCCTTTGGGCATGGATGCCCGAATGGTCCGGCCGCCGAAAAATTTCGCGGTCAATGACGCATGCAGTGTGGATTCGGGGGAAGGCGCTCCCGGCTCCGCGAGGCACGGGACTGTGACTCACGAGCACGGAACGGCAACGGAAGGCACATACCCAGCATGGCGGGTTCAACGGAACACCAGGTACAGCAGACGATCTACGCGCACGGACAGTGGCTGAACGCCGCGTCCGGCGCCACGCGCGAGATCCTCGACCCGGCGGACGGTCGCGCGTTCGCCGTGGTGTCGGAGGGCGACGAGAAGGACGCCGACCTCGCGGTCGCGGCCGCCCGCCGCGCCTTCGACGAGGGCGGCTGGGCGGGTACGCCCGTCGCCGAGCGCGCCGCGCTGCTGCGCCGCGTCGCGGACCTGCTGGTCCGCGACCGCGAGGAACTCGGCCTGCTGGAGAGCCGCGACGCCGGGAAGACGGTCGAAGAGGGCCGGGTCGACGTCGACTGCGTCGCCGACGCCTTCCGCTACTTCGCCGACCTCGTCACCGGGGAGGCCCCCGGCCGCGTCGTCGACGCCGGTTCGCCCGAGGTGCACAGCGTCGTCGTGCACGAGCCGGTCGGCGTCTGCGCGATGATCACCCCCTGGAACTACCCGCTGCTCCAGGCAAGCTGGAAGATCGCCCCGGCGCTGGCGGCCGGCAACACCTTCGTGATCAAGCCGAGCGAGATCACCCCGCTGACCACGGTGGCCCTGGTCGCCCTGCTCACCGAGGCCGGGCTGCCGGCGGGCGTCGCCAACATCGTCACCGGGCCCGGCCACACCGTCGGCGCGCGGCTGGCCGAGCACCCCGACGTGGACCTCATCTCCTTCACCGGCGGCCTGGTCAGCGGCGTCAAGGTGGCCCAGGCCGCCGCCCCGACGGTCAAGAAGACCGCCCTGGAACTCGGCGGCAAGAACCCCAACGTGGTCTTCGCCGACGCCTGTGCGACCGCCGACGGCTTCGACACCGCAGTCGACCAGGCGCTCAACGCGGCCTTCATCCACAGCGGCCAGGTCTGCTCGGCCGGCGGCCGGCTCATCGTCGAGGAGTCGGTCAGGGACCGCTTCGTCACCGAACTCGCCCGCCGCGCCGAGAAGATCCGGCTCGGGCGGGGCACCGAGGACGGCGTCGAGTGCGGGCCGATGGTCTCCGAGCAGCAGCGCGCCAGGACCGAGTCCTACGTCGCCTCCGCGCTCGCCGAGGGCGCCGTCCTGCGCTGCGGCGGCAAGCGCCCGGAGCCCTCGCCCGAGCGGCCGGCCGGCGGCTACTTCTACGAGCCGACCGTCCTCGACCACTGCCACCGCGAGATGCAGGCCGTGCGCGAGGAGGTGTTCGGGCCGGTCCTGACCGTCGAGACGTTCCGCACCGAGGACGAGGCCGTCGCCCTCGCCAACGACACCGAGTACGGCCTGGCCGGCGCGGTGTGGACGGCCGACGCGGGCCGGGCCCGCCGCGTCGCCGGACGGCTGCGCCACGGCACCGTCTGGATCAACGACTTCCACCCCTATCTCCCGCAGGCGGAGTGGGGCGGCTTCGGAAAGAGCGGCAACGGCCGAGAGCTCGGCCCCGCCGGACTCGCCGAGTACCGCGAGACCAAGCACGTGTACCAGAACCTCGCGCCGAAGCCGGTGCGCTGGTTCGCAGGCTGATCCCGCAGCCCGTCCCACCGCTCGCACTCCCCTGGAGCACCACCCGATGCAGCAGAACCCAGCGCAGCAGAGCCCGGAGCAGAACACGCAGCCGGACGCGCAAGAACACGCCCGCGAGTACGACTACGTGATCGTCGGCGGCGGCACCGCAGGCTCCGTCATCGCCTCCCGGCTGACCGAGAACGCCGACGTGACCGTCGCCGTCATCGAGGGCGGCCCCAGCGACATCGACCGCGACGACGTCCTCACCCTGCGCCGCTGGATGGGCCTGCTCGGCGGCGAACTCGACTACGAGTACACGACCGTCGAGCAGCCCCAGGGCAACTCCCACATCCTGCACAGCCGTGCCAGGGTCCTCGGCGGCTGCTCCTCGCACAACACCCTGATCGCCTTCAAGCCGCTGCCGGCCGACTGGGACGAGTGGGAGGCCGCGGGCGCCAGCGGCTGGGGCGCCGTGCAGATGGAGGCCTACTGGGCCCGGCTGCGCAACAACGTCGTGCGCGTCGCCGACAAGGACCAGAACGCCATCGCCAAGGACTGGATCGAGGCGACGAGGACGGCCACCGGCGTCCCCGAGGTCAACGGCTACAACGCCAAGCCCTTCCACGACGGCGTCGGCTTCCTCGACCTGGCCTACCACCCGGAGAACAACAAGCGGTCCTCCGCCTCCGTCGCCTACCTGCACCCCCACATGGAGGCCGGCGACCGCCCCAACCTCACCCTGATGCTGGAGACCTGGGCGTACCGGCTGGAGCTGGACGGCAAGCGCGCCACCGGCGTCCGGGTGCGCACCAAGGACGGCGAGGAGCAGCTCGTCACCGCCCGCCGCGAGGTCGTGGTGTGCGCCGGTGCCGTCGACTCGCCCCGGCTGCTGCTGCTGTCCGGCATCGGGCCCGGCAAGGACCTCGAGGAACTGGGCATCCCGGTCGTGCACGACCTGCCCGGTGTCGGCGAGAACCTGCAGGACCACCCGGAGTCGGTGATCGTGTGGGAGACGAACCGGCCGCTGCCGGAGAACTCCGCGATGGACTCCGACGCCGCCCTGTTCGTGCGCCGCGACGACACGCAGGACCTGCCCGACCTGATGTTCCACTTCTACCAGATCCCCTTCACCGACAACCCCGAGCGGCTCGGCTACGAACGCCCCGCGCACGGCGTGTCGATGACCCCGAACATCCCCAAGTCGCGGGCCCGCGGACGGCTCTACCTGACCAGCGCCGACCCCGAGGTCAAGCCCGCCCTGGACTTCCGCTACTTCACCGACGAGGACGGCTACGACGCGCAGACCCTCGTCGACGGCGTGCGGATCGCCCGCCGGATCGCGCAGACCGAGCCGTTCGCGGGCTGGCTGAAGCGGGAAGTCTTCCCGGGCCCCGACGTCGACGACGACGAACGGCTCAGCGAACTCCTGCGCAAGGCGCACCACACCGTCTACCACCCGGCGGGCACCTGCCGGATGGGCGCAGCGGACGACGAACTGGCAGTCGTCGACCCCGAACTCCGGGTCCGCGGGCTGGAGGGCGTACGCGTCGTCGACGCCTCCGTCTTCCCCACCCTGCCCGCGGTGAACCCCATGATCGGCGTACTCATGGTCGGCGAGAAGGCAGCCGAACTGCTGGCCGACACCAGCGAAGGGAACCAGGCCTGATGAGCGGCATACCCCACCCCGCCACACCCGACCTCGACAAGCGGACCGGCCCCGCGGACGCGGCCGGCGCCGCCGACACGGCGGGCTCCCCACCCGTCTTCGGCGTCCGCAACCTGTGGAAGGTCTTCGGCCCGAAGGCCGACCGCGTGCCCGGCAACCCCGAGTACGCGCGACTGTCCCAGCCCGAGCTGCGCGCCGCCACCGGCTGCACCGCCGCCGTCCGGGACGTCTCCTTCGACGTGCACAAGGGCGAGGTCTTCGTCGTCATGGGCCTGTCCGGCTCCGGCAAGTCCACCCTGGTGCGCTGTCTGACCCGGCTCATCGAGCCGACCTCCGGCAGCCTGGACATCGACGGCGAGGACGTCCTCGCGATGGACAAGAACCGGCTGCGCGAGCTGCGCCGGCACCGCGCCGCGATGGTGTTCCAGCACTTCGGCCTGCTGCCGCACCGCTCCGTGCTGGACAACGTGGCGTACGGCCTGGAGATCCAGGGCATGCCGCGGGCGGAGCGCCGCGAGCGGGCGTCCGAGATGGTCGCCAAGGTCGGCCTGGACGGCCTGGAGCAGCGCCGCCCCGGCCAGCTCTCCGGCGGCCAGCAGCAGCGCGTCGGCCTGGCCCGCGCGCTCGCCTCCGACCCGGAGGTGCTGCTCTTCGACGAGCCGTTCAGCGCCCTCGACCCGCTGATCCGGCGCGACATGCAGGAGGAGGTCATCCGCCTGCACCACGACGAGGGCCGCACCATGGTCTTCATCACCCACGACCTCAGCGAGGCACTCCGCGTCGGCGACCGCATCGCCCTGATGCGGGACGGCGAGATCGTGCAGCTCGGCACCCCCGAGGAGATCGTCGGCTCGCCCGCCGACGACTACGTGCGCGACTTCGTCCGCGATGTGCCGCGCGAGCAGGTCATGACCGTGCGCACCGCGATGCGGCCCGGCGACTGCGGCGGCCCCGAGCACCCCGGCGCCCTCGCCCCGGGCACCGTCGTCGCGGAGGCCATCGACACCGTCGCCCGCACCGGCCGCTCCGCCTGCGTCGTGGAGTCCGGCCACTGCCTGGGCCAGGTGGACCACGCCGCGCTGCTGCGCGTCGTCGCCGGACTGGACCGCGAGGAGGTGGCCGCATGACCCGCCGCATCCCGGCTGCCGCCTCCCATAGCCGGGGGTGGTCCGCGTGAGTACCGTCACCACCCCGTCCCCGCCGTCGAGAGCGGTCGAACCGGCCCAGCAGGACACCGCCGGCCGCCTGTCGCCGCTGTCCCACCCCACGGTGCGCCGACTGCTGCCGCTGCTGGTCGCCGCGGTCGTGCTGGTACCGCTCGCCGCCGCCCTGTGGGGCAGCGGCGGCTGGCCCGACGCGCTGACCGTCGACGTCAAGTCGCCCCTGGACGACGCCTACACCTGGGTCGTGCACAACCGGGACACCAACCCGGTGTTCCTGTACTTCCTGCTCCACCTGAGCAACTGGGCCTACGACTCGGTCTCCTGGATGACCGACCTGCTGCGCAGCCTCGGCTGGTTCCCGGTGACCGCGATCGCCGTGCTGCTGTCCTGGCGGATCGGCGGCCTGCGGGACCGGCGCGGGCTGCGGCTCGCCGCCGTCACCCTGGTCGCCTTCGCACTGTGCGGTGTGCTCGGCATGTGGGAAGCCACCATGGAGACCCTGGCCCTGATGTCGGTCGCGGTCGCCGTGTCCGCCGTCATCGGCGCCGCGCTCGGCCTGGGCGCCGGCCTCTCGGACCGCTTCGAGCGCATCCTGCGCCCGGTGCTGGACACCATGCAGATCATGCCGGCGTTCGCGTACCTGCTGCCGCTGGTGCTGCTGTTCGACATCGGCGTGCCCTCCGCGCTGATCGCGACGGTCATCTACGCGGCCCCGCCCATGGCCCGGCTGACCGCGCTCGGTCTGCGCGGCGCCGACCAGGGCGTCATGGAGGCCGCCGAGTCGCTCGGCACCAGTCCGGTGCAGCGCCTGCTGACCGCGCGGCTGCCGCTGGCCCGCAAGGAGATCCTGCTCGGCCTGAACCAGACGATCATGATGGCGCTGTCCATGGTCACCATCGCCTCGGTGATCGGCGCCGGCGGTCTCGGTGAGGAGGTCTTCCGGGCGCTGTCCACGGTCGACGTCGGCGCCGCGCTCGCCGCGGGCATCCCCATCGTGCTGCTGGCGGTGTGGCTGGACCGCACCACCGCCATCGCCGGCGACCGGCTCGGCGGGGGCTCGGGCCCGGACGGCGCTCCCTGGCTGCACGGCTGGCGCGCCTGGTCCCTGACGGCCGGCACCGGCGCCGTCGTCGGCACGGTCGGCTGGCTGCTGCTGATCGCGGACTGGCCCGAGGCGTGGACCGTGGACATCGCGCAGCCCGTCAACAAGGCCGTCGGCTGGTTCACCGACCATCTCGCCGAGGGCGTGCCGGTGTTCGGCGGCACCCGCCCCTGGGCCGCCCACTTCACCACCTGGGTGCTCGACCCGATCCGCGACACCCTGACCGGCACGCCGTGGTGGCTGCTGGTGCTGCTGGCAGCCGGTCTCGCCCTGCTCGCCGGCGGCTGGGGCGCCATGTCCACCGCCGCCCTGGCGATGGCCGGCGTCGGCGTCATCGACGTGTGGGACGACTCCCTGGACACCCTGTCGCAGGCCCTCGCGGGCGTCGTCGTCACCCTGGTCCTCGGCTTCGCCATCGGCGTGGTCGCCTCCCGGGTGCCGCTGCTGGAACGCATGCTGCGGCCGGTGCTGGACACCATGCAGACCCTGCCGCAGTTCATCTACCTGATCCCGGTGGTGGCCCTGTTCAACGTGGGCCGTGCCGCCGCCGTCGCCGCGGCCGTGCTGTACGCGCTGCCCGCCGTCGTCCGGATCACCACCCAGGGCCTGCGCCAGGTCGACGGCGCCACGCTGGAGGCGGCCCGCTCCATGGGGGCGAGCACCTTCCAGCAGATCCGCCAGGTGCAGGTGCCGCTGGCCCGGCCCGCGCTGATGCTCGCGCTCAACCAGGGCGTGGTGCTGGTACTGGCCATGGTCATCGTCGGCGGCTTCGTGGGCTCCGGCGCGCTCGGCTACGACGTGGTCAAGGGTCTGCAGAAGAGCCAGCTCGGCATCGGCCTGACGTCCGGTGTCGCGATCGTCCTGCTCGGTCTGGTACTGGACCGCGCGACCCAGCGCACGGCCAAACGGGCCGACGCCCGCTAGGCGGCCCGCACGCACCCGTGCGCCGCTCGACCGCGGCCCGTGCACCCCGCCCGAACAGCCACCCCTTTGTTCAGTTGCTCACGCAGGAACTCCCCTGCCCGTCCCAAGGAAGAGAAATCACCCTCATGATGAAGAGAAAGAACCTGCTCCGCACCGCCACCGCCGTGGCCGTCGCCCTCGGTGTCACCGGCGTCAGCGCCTGCGGTGCCGCCAAGACCGACAACAAGTCGAGCGGCGGCTCCTCCGACTCGGTGACCATCGCCGTCCCGTCCTGGGTCGGCGCCGAGGCCAACGCGGCCGTCGCCAAGTACATCCTGGAGAACGAGCTCGACACCAAGGTCAAGCTGACCCAGCTCGACGAGTCGGTCGCGTTCGACGCGCTCAACAGCGGCAAGGCCGACGCCATCCTGGAGGACTGGGGCGGCGCGCCGAAGAAGGTCAAGCTGTACGTCGACGACAAGAAGTCCGTGGTCAAGGCGGGCGGCCTCGGCGTGACCGGCCACATCGGCTGGTTCATCCCGAAGTACCTGGCCGAGAAGCACCCGGACATCACCGACTACAAGAACCTCAACAAGTACGCGGACGAGTTCAAGACCGCGGAGAGCGGCGACAAGGGCCAGCTGCTCGAGGGCTCGCCGTCGTACACCACCAACGACGACGCCCTCATCAAGAACCTGGGCCTGAACCTCAAGACCGTCTACGCCGGTTCCGAGGCCGCCCAGATCACCCAGATCAAGGAGGACTACAAGGCCAAGAAGCCGTTCATCAGCTACTGGTGGACGCCGCAGTGGCTGAACTCCCAGATCGACCTGGTCGAGGTGAAGCTGCCGGAGTACAAGGACGGCTGCGACGCCGACACCGCCAAGGTGAAGTGCGGCTACGCCAAGACCCCGCTGCAGAAGTACCTGGGCGCCGACTTCGCCAAGAACAACGAGAAGGCCGCGGCGTTCCTGAAGAACTTCAGCTGGACCAACGAGCAGCAGAACGAGGTCGCGGCGATGATCGCGGACAAGAAGATGAGCTCGGACAAGGCCGCGGAGAAGTGGGTCAAGGCCAACCCGGACGTCTGGAAGGCCTGGCTGCCGAAGTGACGGCCCGCGACGCCGCGCGCGGTCACGGGACCGGGCCGCTCACCTCGCCGACCGGGCGGGTCACGCCCGGCCCGGCGCGGTTCGCGCCCGTATCCGGGCGGCGGACTCCCGCAGCGCGGCGGTCGCCGCGCGCTGGAGCCCCGGCCCGAACGTGACCCGTGTGGCCCCTCGCTCGCCCAGCTCGGCGGGCGAGGGGCCGTCGCCGTCCGGTCCGGCGAGGGCGTTGACCGGCCCCTCGATCCCGGACCGCAGCAGCGGCAGCACCTCGGCCGGCGCGCGGATCGGGTACACGCAGTCGGCGCCCGCCGCCACGTACAGCGCGGCCCGCTCGATGGTCCGCCCGGGGTCGTCGACGCCCAGCAGGAAGGTGTCGACGCGGGCGTTGACGAACAGCAGGCCGCCCGCCGCCGCCCGCACCTCGGCGAGCCACTCCGCGTGCCGCCGCGGGTCCTTCAGCACCCCGTCCGCGGAGTCCTCCAGGTTGCAGCCCACCGCGCCCGCCTCCAGGAGCCGTTCCACCAGCTCCTTCGGCGCCAGCCCGTAGCCCCCCTCGACGTCCGCCGACACCGGCACGTCCACCGCACGGGTGATCCGGGCCACCGCCGCGAACATCTCCCCGGCCGGAGTCCGCCCGTCCTCGTACCCCAGGGAGGCGGCGATCCCGGCGCTGGGCGTGGCGAGTGCCGGGAACCCCGCCTCGGCGAGGGCGCGGGCGCTCGCCGCGTCCCACGGGCCGGGCAGCACCAGCGGATCGCCCGGGACACGGTGCCGGTGCAGGGCGCGGAACGCGGCGGCCCGTTCCGGCAGACCGCCCACCACACCGTTCTCGCCGCCGCGGCTCTCCACCCCGCACTCGCCGCCGCGGCTCCCCACCCCGTTCTCCCCGCCGTGGCTCTCCACCTCGTTCTCCCCGCCGGTGCTCACCGCGCGATGCCCCCCTCCGGGATCCGCCGACCCGCCGTCGGCGCGGTCACCGCCGCGGTCGGCTCCGGTACGGCGCGCACGCCGGTGCCGAGGCGGGTGGTCCGGGCCGTCACCCGTGCTGCCCCGGGGTGTAGTGCCCGGGCGTCATCCGGGTCGCCACCGCGAACCTGTTCCATGCGTTGATCACCGTGATCGCGGCGATGAGCTGCGCCAGTTCCTCCTCGTCGAAGTGGTCGGCGGCCCGCGCGTACACCTCGTCGGGCACGAAACCGTCGGTGAGGACGGTGACCGCCTCGGTCAGCTCCAGCGCCGCGAGCTCCTTCTCCGTGTAGAAGTGGCGCGACTCCTCCCACGCGCCGAGCTGCACGATGCGCTCCACGCTCTCGCCGGCCGCGAGCGCGTCCTTGGTGTGCATGTCCAGGCAGAACGCGCAGTGGTTGAGCTGCGAGGCGCGGATCTTCACCAGCTCGTTCAGTTTCGGGTCCAGGCCCCGGCGGGCGGCCGCGTCCAGCCGGACCATGGCCTTGTAGACCTCGGGCGCGTGCCGCGCCCAGCTCAGCCGGGGTTCGCTCTCCGCCGCGTAGTCCACCGGCCCGGTCTGCGTCTCAGTCGTCATGTGCTCGACCCTAGAAGCGGACCAGCCCAGGAGTATGGTCCATTTCCATGGCGGAAGCACGGGCCACTCTGGGCCTCGACCTGCACCTGGAACCGGCCGGCCCCGGACTGCGGCGGGGGCTGACCGACGCCCTGCGCGAGGCGGTGCGCGGCGGGCGGCTGGCGCCCGGTACCCGCCTCCCCTCCTCCCGCGCCCTCGCCGCGGACCTGGGCATCGCCCGCAACACCGTCGCCGACGCCTACGCCGACCTGGTCGCCGAGGGCTGGCTGACCGCCCGGCAGGGCTCGGGCACCCGGGTGGCCGACCGGGCCGTCCCCCCGCCGCCCGGCCCCCGGCCCGGCTCGCGGCACCGCGAACCCGCCCGTCCCGCCCACAACCTGGTCCCCGGCACACCGGACCTGGCCTCCTTTCCCCGCGGCGCCTGGCTCAGAGCAGCCCGCCGCGCCCTCGCCGCCGCCCCGAACGACGCCCTCGGCTACGGCGACCCGCGGGGCCGGGTGGAACTGCGCACCGCGCTGGCCGGCTACCTCGCCCGCGTCCGGGGCGTGCGCACCGACCCGGACCGCATCGTCGTCGTGAACGGCTTCGCGCAGGCGCTGAAGCTGCTCGCCGAGGTGCTGCACGCCCGCGGCACGCGCACCCTGGCCGTCGAGTCGTACGGCCTCGACACGCACTGGGACATCGCCCGCCGCGCGGGCCTGGCCACCGTGCCGCTGCCGCACGACGGCCTCGGCGCGCGGACGGAGCGGCTGGCGGACGCGCCCGCCGTGCTGCTGAACCCCTCCCACCAGTTCCCGCTCGGAGGCGCACTGCGCCGCGAACGCCGCGTCGCCGCGGTGGACTGGGCGCGCCGCACCGGCGGGCTGATCCTGGAGGACGACTACGACGGCGAGTTCCGCTACGACCGCCAGCCGGTGGGCGCCCTCCAGGACCTCGACCCCGACCGCGTCGTCTACCTGGGCACCGCCAGCAAGTCCCTGGCGCCCGGCCTGCGGCTGGGCTGGATGGTGCTGCCGCCGTCCCTGCTGCCGGAGGTGCTCGACCACGGCGGTGCCCGGTCCGTCGGCGTCCTCGACCAGCTCACCCTCGCCGAGTTCCTCACCTCCGGCGCCTACGACCGCCACGTACGCTCGGCCCGGCTGCGCTACCGGCGGCGCCGGGACACCCTGGTCGCCGCGGTGGCGGAACGGGCGCCCCGGGTGCGGGTCCGGGGCATCGCGGCGGGACTCCACGCCGTGCTGGAACTGCCGGAGGGCACCGAGGCGTCCGTGGTGGGTGCGGCGGCCTGGCAGCGGCTGGCCGTGACGGGTCTGTCCCGCTACCGGCATCCGGACGCGGCGGCGGAGCCGCTGGACGGGCTGGTCGTCGGCTTCGGCACCCCGCCGGACCACGCCTGGGCGGGGGCACTCGACGCCCTGTGCCGGGTGTTGCCCTGAACTCGGCGTCCGACCCTGCCGGGCTCGGTGTTCCCCGATCGGTTCGGCGCGTCGACGGTCTCGCCGACATGGTGCGCCCGGCCCGGTGCTCGTTCTTCGAGCCGGAAGGCGCCGTCCCGTGCCCGACCGGGACGGTTCCGGTGCGGCCGCCGGACCGGCCACGGTCGCGCGATGTCGCGAACACCCCCGCCGGGCCCGGGCGGGGGAGAGGCGGCCGGTTCCGCCGAGCGGGAGCTCACCGGATCCGCCTCACGCTTTCACCCAGCCTGGATGCGGCCCACTTCTGCAGGTGTGGAGCCCGGGTCAACAGGTTTCGGTAGACACGGACCGCGTGGTGATGCACGGCCTCGGCCACGGGACCCTCCACGGCCTCTCTGCGCCAGATCAGCAGATGCCGCTGCCACAGGGGGTCTCCGGCCAGCGGTTTGACCAGGACCCCGGCAACGGGGCACACGGTGGGCTGGACGGCGGTCACCCCAAGGCCCTTGGCGATCATCGACTGGAGCTGCTCGAGTACGTGGAACTCGTGTGTGTCAGCGGGTTCGAAGCCCGCAGCCCGACAGGCGTCGTAGAAGGCCTCGGGCCACCCGACACCGTCGTCCGAGGCGACGAACCAGGTGTCCTCGGACAGCTCTTCCAGCGGTATCTCGACACGATGTGCCAGCGGGTGGCCGGTCGGCACGGCGACGAAGACCGGGACGGTGTTGATGGCGCGGTGCGTCAGAGCCGAGGAGTGCGGCAACGGCATCCCTGGGTAGGCGACCCCCAGTGCGGCGTCGAGCTCGCCGGCCTCCAGCAGCCTGAGGAGGTCACCGGTGGCGTACACGCTGCAGACGGACACCTTCAGGTCCGGGCAGACATCGCGGAGGACGTCCAGCAGCGCCGGAACGACCGGTGTGTTGGTGACGCCGAGACGCAGGACTCCGGTCATCGGCGTCGAGTCACTTGTGCGGCGCCGCCCCAGCGCATCGGCGCGGACCAGGACGTCACGTGCCTGACTCACGACTTCCGCACCGAACGCGGTCAGCTCCACGCCGGTGCCGCTGCGTCGGAAGAGTCCTCCCCCGAGCACCCGCTCGATGCGGTGCAGTTGTGAACTCACCGCGGGCTGGGTGAGTCCGAGCGCGGCCGCCGCGCGCCCCACGCTCCCGGAGTCCGCGATGGCGCACAGCATGCGCAGGTGGCGCAGCTCCAGATCCATCGGTACACCTCGCTGTGTGGCGGAAACGGCAACCGCATTATGCGCGCGTGTCGATTTTCGTGCGACTCGGCCGTGCGCCCTGCGTGAAATCTTATGCCGATCCTGTTGGTTCTGTTATGGCTGAGGCTGTTGTCATGGCGGGCCCCGGCGTGGAAGCCTCCACTGCGCGGAGCTGCCCCATCGCGGTGGAGCACGTCCGCGCCCAGCACCTTTCACACCGCCTGGTGATCCCTACCGCCACCGCCATTTCCGTGTTCCGTGGCGGTACGAGTCGACAGGGGCCGGAGTGGCTGAGACCTCCGAGGAGAGAAATCGTGCCCCACACCAAGATTTCTTTTGGGTCTGAAGCGACCGCGGCTGCGGTGCGTGATGCCCGCCATCGCATATCCGCGAAAGTGGAGGAGTGGGGCGCGCTCGACGGCGAGGCGTCCTTTCGCCTGAACGTCGTGACGGCGGAGCTGCTCACCGACAGCCTTCTGCATGCGAACGGCCCCATGGCCGTCGAAGTGATCCTGGACCGGGATTTCCTCGTCGTCAGTGTCTTCGACGGCGGTTCGGCGGTGCCTCGGACCTGTGAGGTGGGCACCGGCGAGGAGTACGGCCGTGCCGTCATCGAGGCTCTCTGCCTTTCCCGGGGGATCGAGCCCACCGCTTCCGGAAAGCGCTGCTGGGCGGTCCTTCCCTCGGTGACAGGCCTGTCACCGGCTGACGACCGGACAGCCGACGGCGTTCATCTCGAAATCGATCCGACGAGTTCTGCGCGCTGGTCGTTGACCCCCTTCGGCGAGAAAGTGTTGTCCAGCCTGTTCCCGGCGACGTGACGCAGCGATGCCCGGACGTCGCGATACACGAGTGATACCGCCCGACAATGCTGTGCAGGAGGCTTTGATGGCCGCGGAGACGGATGAGAACAGGTATCGCAAGAACGGTTTGTATCGTGCGGTGAGCATCGAACTCGCCGAGAACATGAAGCAGGGCTGGGCGGACACCGAGCGCACCGATCTCGAACCGATCGCGCAATCGGCTTGCACCGCACGCCGCCGGACGGCGCTTTCCGCCCGCTTTCCCGGTGAGTTGCTGGTGATTCCGGCCGGCGACAGCGAGGTCCGAGTTCACGGTGCTCACCGTCGAACCGGGCATCTACTTCCAGCCCGACGACCTGACCGTTCCCGAGGAGTACCGCGGCATCGGTGTACGGATCGAGGACGACACCCTGGTGACCGAAGACGGCAACGAGAACCTCTCCGTCGACCTGCCCCGGCAGGCCGACGAGCTGGAGGCGTGGATGGCCCGGCTATGCAGCTGAAGCCGCGGCCGTGCCCACCCCACTGGGGCGCGGCCCACCACGTCGGCCGCCTCGAAGCCGGCCGGGGCCATCACGTGCCCGTGACCACTGGCAGCGAACCACGACATCCAAGGATTCCCGATGGCAGATCAGAGTGGTGCACGCCGTACGGACCGCAAGGAGAGCGAAGGACCGGCAGCAGTGGCCGATCAGTTCCGCGGAGGATGGGCGACGACGGATCTGAAGCTGCCGGTCGCGCCCGGAGCGGCCTACGCGGCCAAGCGTCGCGCGGCGGTGTCGGAGCGATTTCCCGGCGAACGGATCGTCATCCCCTCCGGCGGGCTGAAGGTGAGGAGCAACGACTTCGACTACGCGTTCCGGCCGCACTCCGCATTCGTGCACCTCACCGCCGAGCAGGGGACGCAGGCGGTCCCCGACAGCGTCCTGGTCCTCGAGCCGACCGGCAGCGGCCACTCGGTCACCCTGTTCACCCGACCGCGGTCGCCGCGCGGCGACGGACCGAACGGCACGGAGTTCTACCGCGACCGCCGGCACGGCGAGTTCTGGATCGGCCGGCGCCGGACGCTTTCGGAGACCGCGGACGCGCTCGGCATCGAGGTCGCCGCACGAGACGATCTGGAGCAGGCCCTCGGCAGGAGCGTTCCCACGCGTGTACTGCGCGGTGAGGACGGCCGCGTCGACGCACTGGTGCCACCGATCCCGCAGGCCGACGCAGAACTCGTCGCCTTCCTGTCGGAGCTGCGACTCGTCAAGGACGAGTGGGAGATCGCCCGGCTGCGGGAAGCCGTCGACTGCACGGTCGCCGGTTTCACCGATGTCGTGAGCGGGCTGCAGGAGGCCACGCGCCATGCACGGGGAGAGCGCTGGATCGAGGGCACCTTCAACCGGCGTGCCCGACTCGGAGGCCACGGGCTGGGATTCGACACCATCGCTGCGGCCGGCCCGCACGCCTGCGTCCTGCACTGGATGCGCAACGACGGCCCGGTGCGGAACGGAGACCTGCTCCTGCTGGACGCGGGCGTCGAACTCGACTCCTTCTACACCGGCGACGTCACCAGGACCCTGCCGGTGGGCGGGCATTTCACCGAAGTCCAGCGCCGCGTCCACGACCTGGTGTTCGCCGCCCAGTCGGCAGGCATCGCCGCGCTGCGGCCCGGCGCCCCGTACGGCGCCTTCCACGACGCCGCGATGCGCGTCATCGCCGAGGGGCTCGATGCCTGGGGGTTGCGGCCGTACGGCCGGACGGCTTCGACTCCCGCGGCCGACCTGTACCGCCGCTACACCTTGTGCGGCTCAGGCCACATGCTCGGACTGGACTGCCATGACTGCGCCGGCGCTCGAGACGAGGCGTACTCGGCGGCTGTGCTCCAACCCGGTCATGTCCTCACCGTCGAGCCGGGACTGTACTTCCAGCCCGACGATCTGACAGTACCCGCGGAACTGCGCGGCATCGGCGTACGGATCGAGGACGACTTCGTCATCACGTCCAGCGGAGCGGAATGCCTGTCCTCCGGCCTGCCGCGCAGCGCCGAGGAGGTGGAGGCCTGGATGGCGTCCGTGCGCTGAAACGACCACCGCTTCCTCGGGCCCGGCCGTGGCAGCCGGGGACTCTTCGACCCGATCGCGTGCATGTGGTGATCAGCACGCAGGCGCTTCACTCCGTGTCGTCCTCCGGGAACGGCAGGCAGGCGCCTCCTGCGGCCCGCCGTGCCACCCGCCGGCTTCTGAAGCAACGTGACATTGTATAGTGGGAGGTCATCGGGCTGGATCAGCGGAGGAGCGGAGATGCCTCATCTCGAATCACGGGCGATCCCGGTCCAGACCCATCTGCGCGACCAGGTGGCCAATGCCCTCCGGGCGGCTCTCATAGCGGGCGAGCTGCGTCCCGGGGTCATCTACTCCGCCCCCACCCTGGCGACGGAACTCGGTGTTTCGGCCACTCCGGTGCGCGAGGCCATGCTGGACCTGGCCAGGGAGGGCTTGGTCGAAGCGGTGCGCAACAAGGGCTTCCGCGTCACGGAGATGACCGAGCGGGACCTCGACGAGTTCACCGACATCCGCACGCTGATCGAGGTTCCCACGGTGGGTCGCGTGGCCGAGACCGCGAGCGCCGAGCAGTTGGAGACGCTGCGCCCGCTCGCAGAGCAGATCGTCATGGCGGCCCGGGAGCACGACGTCATCAGGTACCTCGAAGCCGATCACCGGTTCCATCTGGAACTGCTGACCCTGGCCGGCAACCACCACCTCGTCGAGGTGGTGGCCGACCTGCGTAAACGATCGCGTCTGTTCGGGCTGGCCAGCCTCAACGAGACGGGTCGCCTGGTCGCCTCGGCCCAGGAGCACGTGGAGCTGCTCGACCTGATGGTGGCGGGACGGGTCCGGGAGGCGGAGGACTGCATGCGTCGGCATCTCGCCCATGTGCGCAGTCTGTGGGCGGACGGCCGGGCGGCGGCCGGGGGGAGCGCACCCGCCCGTCGGTTCGGTCACGGCACGGGTACTTCCGGTTCCTGAACGCGGCGCTGAGGCGCGACTCGGCAAGGTGCCGCCGGCAGGGGCTCGTCGGGCTGGTCCTGCCGCAGTCCCGTACCCGCGGTGGGAGCCCGGTGATCTGCCCACGGGATCCCGTTCGTCGCAGGACGGAGCGACATCGCGCTGCCGTCGCCCGCCCCGCTCGCCCGCCCCGCTCGCGCGGCGCGCGGCTGTGCCCGGTCGTGTGCACGCGGCTCGCGCGCTGCTGGAGGCGGCGAGGTCTCATGACCTGATGGGCCCCGCGTCGGGCACGCGCCCCGCCCGCCCGCGTTCCGCGGTGGCCGGCCCGGCGCATCCGCGCTGCCCTCACTCAGGCCGGCCGCCGGAGGTCGCCGGCCTCCGGCTTGGGCGGAACCCGAGGGCTGCCCTGCCGGAGTGCTCGACGGACCGAGCATGACGCATGGGTCATAGGTCGCATCGTGCCTCTCCGGCGGCCCTTCACGTCTTCACGGGTGTGTGCTCCTGAAGTCTTCCGTGCTCACCAGGGCGTTCTTTCCCGCCCTGGATCAAGTCACGGATCGCGTACACCGATTGGCAAACTCCAATAGCGCCGAACGACTTCCCCAGTACATGTCACCTGTGCAATGGTACATGTCACAGGTCGTGGCCATGCCAATCCTGGCGCTGGTCGTGCTCCCGTCGCATCGACGGCGCGGCACTCCCCTCCGCGACCCTCCTCCACCCCATCGGCCACGCCCCGCGTGGCCTGTCCCCTCATGGGAGGCGCAGTGAGAAAGTCACTGGTCGGACGAAGTCTGGGCGCGGCGCTACCGCTGGCCCTGACCCTCGCCCTGGGCGCCGGCCTGCCGGTGCAACCCGCCGGCGCACACACCGGAGCGCCCCGGTCCGCCGTCACGCAAGCGCTGACGGGAGGCGGGAAGCACACCGGTCCCGCGCCCGAGGCACAGACCGCGGCCGCGGACGCGGAACACGTCGCAAAGGGGCGCCTGAAGGCGTCCGAGCTTCCTCCGCTGGCGGCGAGCAAGGACGCGCTCAAGGAGTCCTACGGCAGGGCCGCGAAACCGCCGGCCCGGCCCTCGAAGTCCATGGAGACGGCCGCCGAGGGCTCATCCGGGAACAAGAGCGCCGCCGCGGCCGCCGCGTGCAACGTCTCCGACTTCACCGGCCGCACCGGCAGCGCGCTGGTGCAGCAGATCAAGGCGTCCACGACCGACTGCGTCAACACGCTGTTCAACGTGACCGGAAGCGACGCCTACCAGGCCTTCCGCGAAGCCCAGATGGCCACCGTCGCGTACGCCTTACGCGACGGCTCGGCGTCCTATCCCGGCAACGCCGGCACCGGCATGCCCCAGCTGGTCCTCTACCTGCGGGCCGGCTACTACGTCCACTACTACAACGCCGGCACGGTGGGCGCCTACGGCAGCAGCCTGCAGACCGCCATACGCTCCGGTCTGGACGCCTTCTTCGCCAGCCCGCACTCCCGCGACGTCACCGACGCCAACGGTGAGACCCTCGCCGAGGCCGTCACCCTCATCGACAGCGCCGAGCAGAACGCCCGCTACATCTACGTCCTCAAGCGGCTGCTTGCGGACTACAACTCCACGTGGAACGCGTCCTGGTGGATGCTCAACGCGGTCAACAACGTCTACACCGTGACGTTCCGCGGCCACCAGCTGCCCGCCTTCGTGACGGCCGTCCGGTCGGACCCGAGTCTGATCGACTCCCTGTACGGCTTCGCCTCCCGCCATCTCTCGCTGCTGGGGACCGACCAGTCCTACCTCACGTCCAACGCGGGACGCGAACTCGGCAGGTTCCTGCAGGAGTCCCCGCTGCGGTCGAAGGTGCGTCCGCTGGCCGCCGGCCTGCTGAACTCGAGCTCCATCACGGGCCCCTCCGCTCCGCTGTGGGTCGGCG
Source organism: Streptomyces sp. MS06 (assembly GCF_047200655.1). Taxonomy (NCBI): domain Bacteria; kingdom Bacillati; phylum Actinomycetota; class Actinomycetes; order Kitasatosporales; family Streptomycetaceae; genus Streptomyces; species Streptomyces sp. MS06. The sequence goes on along the minus strand of NZ_JBJZOJ010000015.1, from coordinate 96,734 downwards.
TGGCCGAGATGACCGACTACTACGACAAGGCCGACTGCTCCTACTACGGCACCTGCGACCTGCAGTCGCAGCTGGCCGACTCGGTGCTGACGGTGACCTACCCGTGCAGTTCCAGCATCACCATCAAGGCCCAGCAGATGACCTCGAGCGAGTTGTCGTCGAGCTGCTCCAGCCTGCGCGACCAGGACGCGTACTTCCACAGCGTCGTCCACGACGGCGGCCCCGTCGCCGACGACGGCAACAGCACGATCGAGGTCGTGGTCTTCGACTCCAGCACCGACTACCGGACGTACGCCGGTGCCATGTACGGCATCGACACCAACAACGGCGGCATGTACATCGAGGGTGACCCGGCGGCGGCCGGCAACCAGCCGCGCTTCATCGCCTACGAGGCCGAGTGGCTGCGCCCGGACTTCCAGATCTGGAACCTCAACCACGAGTACACGCACTACCTCGACGGCCGGTTCGACATGTACGGCGACTTCGACGCCGGCGTCACCACCCCGACCGTCTGGTGGATCGAGGGATTCGCGGAGTACGTCTCCTACTCCTACCGCGGTGTCCCCTACACCGAGGCCATGACCGAGGCGGCTCGCGGCACCTACGCCCTGAGCACCCTCTTCGACACCACCTACGGCAACGACACCACGCGCATCTACCGCTGGGGCTACCTCGCCGTCCGGTACATGCTGGAGAAGCACCCCTCCGACGTGAACACCGTGCTGGGCTACTACCGCTCGGGCAACTGGAACGCCGCCCGCAGCCTCCTGACCGGCACCATCGGCACGCGTTACGACGGCGACTGGTACACCTGGCTGGCCGGCTGCGCGGCCGGCGACTGCGGCGGCGGCACCAACCCGCCCGGCAACCAGGCACCCACGGCCGCCTTCACCACCGCCGTGCAGGGCCTGACGGTCGCCTTCACCGACCAGTCCACGGACTCCGACGGCACCGTCGCCTCCCGGTCCTGGAACTTCGGTGACGGAACCACCTCGACCGCCGTCGACCCGGGCAAGACCTACGCGGCCGCCGGCACCTACACGGTGGAGCTGACCGTCACCGACGACAAGGGCGCCACCTCGACCGCGAGCAGGACGCTCACCCTCAGCGGTGGCACCGGCACCGAGTGCACCGGCACCGACACCCGGGAACTGGGCCAGAACTGCCGGCGCAGCAACCAGTCCGCCACCGACGGCAACTACGCCTACCTCTACCTGTACGTCCCGTCCGGAACCACCCGGCTGGAGATCACCACGTCCGGCGGTACGGGTGACGCGGACCTGTACTACAGCTACAGCGGCTGGCCCAGCACCACCAGCTACACGCAGCGCGCCACCGGTGCCGGCAACAACCACACCCTGACCGTCACCGACCCGCCGGCCGGCGCCCAGTACATCAGCCTGTACGCGGTGAGCGGCTTCAGCGGGGTCACCGTCGGTACCAGCTACTGACCCACGCTCCGCTCGCTCGGAAGGACAGCTCCACCATCGGCCCGGGGCGGCCCCGCCCCGGGCCGAGTCCGGAGCGGGGGCGCCGGGGACTCCCGCTCCGGACGCCACCTGATCGGCTCGGTCCCCGGCATCCGTCACGCTCCCAGATAGGCCGCGACGACCTGCGGGTCGGCGCGCAGCTCGGCGGCCGGCCCGGTCAGCGTCACACGGCCGGAGTCGATGACGTAGCCGCGGTGGGCGACCTTGAGCGCGGCCCGCGCGTTCTGCTCGATCAGCAGCACCGCCGTGCCCGCCCGGTTGATCGACACGATGGCGTCCATGACCTGGGCCACGATCAGCGGCGCCAAGCCCATCGACGGCTCGTCCAGCATGATCAGCCGGGGACCGGCGACCATGGCCCGGCCGATGGCGAGCATCTGCTGCTCACCGCCGGAGAGGGTGCCGCCCTGCTGGTGGCGGCGCTCGGCCATGCGCGGGAACAGCTCGTAGACCTGCTGGATCCGCCGGTCGGCCGACGTCCCGTCACGCACGGTGTATCCGCCGAGCTGGAGGTTCTCGTGCACGGTCAGCCGGGAGAAGATCCGGCGTCCCTCGGGCACGTGCACGATGCCGCGTTCGACGATCGACCAGGGCGCCGCCGCCGTGATGTCCTGCCCGTGGGCGGTGATGGTTCCGGCCCGGGGCCGCACCACTCCGGAGATCGCCGAGACCGTCGTGGACTTGCCGGCGCCGTTGTTGCCCAGCAGGGCGACGATCTCCCCGTCACCGACGGTGAGGTCCAGGCCCCTGAGGGCCTCCACCTTGCCGTAGGCGACCTCCAGGCCCTTGATGTCCAGGACAGTGTTCACCACTCCACCTCCGTCGTCCCGCTCGGGCCCGCCTCCGCCGCGATGCGTTCGGCCTCCGCGTGCGCCTCCTCGTCCTCGGCTCCCAGATACGCCTCGATGACCGCCGGGTCGGACCGGATCGCCGCCGGCGTGCCGTCGGCGATCTCCCTGCCGTGGCTGAGGACGACGATCCGTTCGGACACCTCCATGACCAGGCCCATGTCGTGCTCGATCAGGACCACCGCGGTCCCGAGCGCGGCGATGCGCCGCACGAGGTCGAGCAGCTGTGCCTTCTCCCCGTGGTTGAGTCCGGCCGCCGGCTCGTCGAGCAGCAGCATCCTCGGCTCACGGGCCAGTGCGCGGGCGATCTCCACGCGCCGCTGCTCGCCGTAGGGCAGGGTGCGGATCTGCGCGGTCCGGTCGTACCTCATGCCGACGAAGTCGAGCCAGCGGTGCGCTTCGCCGGTCGCCGCGTCCTCGCCGCGGCGGTAGCGGGGCGTGTGCAGCATCGCGTCGAAGACGTTCTGCCTGATACGGACGTGCATGCCGGCCCGTACGTTGTCCAGCACCGTCAGGTCGCCGAAGAGCCTCAGGTTCTGGAACGTGCGTGCGACACCACTCGCGGCGATCACGGCCGGCCGCTTGCCGGTGATGTCGTCGCCGCCGAACGCCACCGAACCGGCGGACGGCTTGTAGAAGCCCGTGATGCAGTTGAAGGCGCTGGTCTTGCCGGCACCGTTCGGGCCGATGACCGAGAGCACCTCACCTTCGTGGACGCGGAACGTCAGGCCGTCGACGGCACGCACTCCGCCGAAGGAGACCGCCATGTCCTTCACGTCGAGGAGCACCTTGCTCACGACGCACCTCCCTGTGTCCGGCGTCCGCGCCGCCCGGGTTCGCCCGTTCGGGCCGGCAGCAGTCCCTGCGGACGGAAGACCATGACGGCGATGAGCAGCAGTCCGAAGACGAGGTAGCGCCAGTTCTCCGCGCCGCGCAGCAACTCGGGCAGCAGGGAGATGGCGAGGGCGCCGGCGACGACTCCGGGGGTGGATCCCATGCCGCCGAGGACGACGGCCATCAGGATGAGCGCCGACCACAGGAAGTTGAAGCTGGGCGGGGAGATCGCCGTCTGGTGCGCCGCGAACAGCACACCCGCGATGCCGCCGAAGACCGCGCCGGCGATGTAGGCCGCGAACTTCACCCGGTAGGTGTGGATGCCCATCGCCTCGGCGGCGTCCTCGTCCTCGCGGACGAACCGCCACGCCCGGCCCAGCCGGCCGCGTCCGAGGCGGCTGGAGAACAGCACCGCGGTGCTGACGACGGCGGCCGTGATCCAGTAGAGCGCGATGTCGGAACGCAGGCCGAAGTCGCCGAAGCCGGGAATCCCGTACAGGCCGTTCGGGCCCCCGGTGAAGTCGAGGTTGTTCGCCGTGATGCGGATGATCTCGCCGAAGCCGAGGGTGACGATGGCCAGGTAGTCGCTGCGCAACCGGAGAGTCGGCCCGCCGATGACGAGTCCGCCGACGATCGCGGCGGCCACCACCACGGGCAGGGTCGCGACCAGGGGCCATCCCCACTTCGTGGACAGCAGCCCGGAGGTGTACGCGCCGATCGCGAAGAACGCGGCGTATCCGAGGTCGAGGAGCCCGCAGTAGCCGACCACGATGTTCAGCCCGACGGCGAGCATCACGAAGATGAGCGCGTCCACGGCGATCCGGATGACGTACGTACCGGAGTCCACGAGCGGCAGGAGCAGAGCGGCGACCGCCAGTGCCGGACCGAGCCACTTGCTCACCAGGACGTCCGAGACGGCCTCCGCGAGGGCCGTACGTCTCGTTCCCGGGTGCCCGACTCCGCTGCCGGCGGGCGCGACGTTCGCGGGTGCGCGCTCTTCCACGGCGCTGACGTACGCCGAGGCATCCCCTTCGGCGCTCAGGGTCGACTCGTCTTTCATCACACACGCTCCGTGACACGCTCACCGAGCAGCCCGGTGGGGCGCACGGTCAGAAAGAGGATGAGGAAGCCGAACGCGAAGACGTCCCGCCACTCGCTGCCGAGGTAGGCGATGCCGAACGACTCCAGCAGGCCGAGCACGATCGCGCCGAGAACGGCTCCGCGCAGGTTGCCGATGCCGCCGATGACCGCCGCGGTGAACGCCTTGAGTCCGATGGCGAAACCCATCAGGAAGTCGATCTTCCCGTAGTAGGCGCCGGCCATCACCCCGGCCGCACCGGCGAGCGCCGACCCGAGGAAGAAGGTCCGCGAGACGACCCGGTCGACGTTGACGCCCATCAGCAGGCACGCCCTGGGGTCCTGCGCGATGGCCCGCATCGCACGGCCCGAACGAGTCTTCCGCACCAGGGTGTCGAGGGCGATCATGAGCACGACGGCGACCGCGGTCATCGCCAGTTGCGCGTAGGTGAGCCGTGCGCCGAGAACGTTCAGCGCGCCGCCGCCGACGTCGATCTGGTACACCCGCGGGTTCGGCCCGAAGGCGACCGCGATGCCGTACTCGATCGCGAAGCTCGCGCCGACGGCGGTGATGAGGACGGACAGCCTGGGCGCACCGCGCAGCGGACGGTAGGCGACCCGCTCCAGGACCATGCCGAAGGTGCCGGTCGCGGCCATCGCGACGACCATGATGACGAGGAGTGCGACGAACCCGCCGCCCAGCGCGCCGGCACCGACGCTGAGCACGGTGAAGCCGGCGAACGCGCCGAGCATGTACAGGTCGCCGTGGGCGAAGTTGAGTAGTTTGATGATCCCGTACACCATCGAGTAGCCGAGGGCGACCAGGGCGTAGAACGAGCCCACGAACAGGCCGCTGAGCACGAGTTGGATGAAGTGGTCCATGCGAGTTTCCCGGTGCGTGAGGGGAAGCGGCGACGCGCGGGTGGCCGGCCTGGCACCGGCCGGCCACCCGGCCGGTGTCACTTGTTCAGGACGAAGTCGTCGTCCTTGACGACGAGGATGTCGAAGCCGCCCACACTCAGCGTGTGCTGGACGGTGAACTTCAGCGGACCGGAGAAGATCTTGAAGCCGTCGATCTGCTCGAGTGCCTGGATGAGGTCCTCGCCGTCGGTGGATCCGGCCTTCCTGACCGCCTCCGCGGCGACCCGCACGGCGTCGTAGGACTGCGTCGAGTAGGGGCCGGGGTCGGAGCCGAACTTCTCCTTGTACTTGGCCACCCACGGTTGTCCGTCGGGGATGGTCTGCGGCGTCTGGGTCATCGTGGCGAACACGCCCTGCGCGTTCTTCCGGCCGGCGATCTTGATCAGTTTGCCGTCGACGGACCCGTCCGCCACCATGATCCGGCCCTTGTAGCCGGCCGCCTTGAGCTGCTTGATGAGCAGTCCGCCCTCCTGGTAGTAGCCGGTCCAGTAGACGAAGTCGGCCTTCGAGTCCAGCACGGCGTTGACGGCGCCCGAGTAGTCCGATTCCCCGGCGGTGACCGACTGGCGGGTGGCGGTCCTGACGCCTAGCAGTCCGAGGTGGACCTCGGTGCGCTCGGTGATGTCGGTCGAGTACGACGTGTTGTCGTCGATCAGTGCGACACCCTTGCTGCCCTGGGACTTGATGAACTTCGCCGCGGCCTCGGCCTGCTGGATGCCCGTGCCGTTGATCAGGAAGACGTTGTCCCGCTGCTCGGCGAGCAGGTCGGCGGAGTTGGCCGCCGGAATGATCATCGGGATGTGCGCCTTGCCGAAGATGCCCAGCGTCGGCAGGGTCGCCGAGGAGCAGTAGCCGCCGACCGAGACGTCGACGCCCGCGCTGACGAGCTTGGCGGCGCCGGCGGCGGCCGTCTTCGGGTCGCACGCCTCGTCCTCGACGGTGAGCGAGAGCTTGCGGCCGTCGACCCCGCCGGCGGCGTTGATCTCGTCGACGGCGAGCTGGGCGCCGTCCTTCATGTACGGGCCGATGGCGGCCGAGCTGCCGGTCAGCGGCGTGAGCATGCCGAGCTTGACGGTGCCGGAGTCGTGCTTCCCGGAACCGTCCTGGGTGAGGCTGCCGCCACATGCGGTGAGAGTGAGCCCGAGTGCTGTGGCGGCCGCCGCCAGGGCTCTGCGACGAATAGTGGTCATGCCTTACTCCGTCTCGCGTGGCCCGCCGACGGGCGGACCATTCGGTGGCCGGGATTGCTCTCCCGGCACAAGCAACGCCACATGCAAGGTGTGACATTGCACAGGGGGCTGTTTTTGATTTACGGGGAAGGTTGTCCATGTGCTGGAGGGCGGGGCCGCGGGCCTGGTTCACGTGTGCCCCGAAGCCGTCAGTGTGCGGCTCCGCCTCGGACGCCACATTCCTGTGACGTGTGACATTGCACAAACGATAGCGGGTGGTGCGGTGATGCGGGAAGCCTGTCGGCCCTTGTGATGGTTGTGTGACTTTTCGGCCACCTCGTACGCCGCGAGGGCGGCGTACGAGCCCACTCAGAGAGTGAAGCCGGCCGGGTAGGGGTCCGACGGGTCGAGCAGGTACTGGGCGGTACCGGTGATCCAGGCGCGGCCGGTCACCGAGGGCAGGACGGCCGGCCGGCCTCCGACCGTCGTCTCCTCCCTGATGAGCCCGATGAAACGGGAGCCGATGAACGACTCGTTGAGGAACTCCCGGCCGACCGGCAGCAGCCCGCGTGCGTGCAGTTGCGCCATGCGGGCGCTGGTGCCCGTGCCGCAGGGCGACCGGTCGAACCACCCGGGATGGATGGCCATGGCGTGTCGGGAGTGCTCCGCGGTCGATCCGGGGGCCTCCAGGTAGACGTGGTGGCACACGCCGATCTCCGGGTTCTCCGGGTGGGCGACCGGGTTGTGCCGGTTGATCGCCTCCATGACGGCCAGTCCGGCGTCGAGCAGCCGCTGTTTCTCCGCCCGGTCGAAGGGGATACCGAGGTCCTCGGTCCGGACGAAGGCGTAGAAGTTGCCGCCGTAGGCGATGTCGTAGCGCACCGCCCCGTAGCCGGGAACGTCGACGACCTGGTCGAGTGCGTGGCAGTACGACGCGACGTTGTCCAGGGTCACCGACTCGGCGCGCCCGTCGCGGACCCGCACCCGTGCCGTGACCAGCCCTGCCGGGGTGTCCAGCCGGACCCGGGTCTCCGGCTCGGTGACCTCGACCATGCCGGTTTCGACCAGGACCGTCGCGACGCCGATGGTCCCGTGCCCGCACATCGGCAGGCAGCCGGAGACCTCGACGAAGAGCACACCGAAGTCGGCGTCCGGTCGGGTAGGGGGCTGCAGGATGGCCCCGGACATCGACGCGTGCCCGCGAGGCTCGCACATGAGCAGGGTCCGCAGGTGGTCGCGTTCCGCGACGAACCGCTGCCGCCTCTCGAACATCGTCGCCCCGGGAAGGACGCCCACACCGCCCGTGATCACACGGGTCGGCATCCCCTCGGTGTGCGAGTCGACGGCGTGGTAGCACACGGTCGAGCGCACCGTCAGTTCACCCCGCTGTCGATGAGGGCCTGGGTGGCGGCGCGCACGACGGCAGCCGTCTCCGGGCCGAGCGGCTGCCGCGGCGGGCGGCACCGGCCCCCGGGGCGGCCGATCATCTCCTGGCCGAGCTTGATGGCCTGGACGAACTCCGTCCTGCTGTCCCACCGCAGCACCGGGTGGAGCTGACGGTAGAGCGGCAGCGCCGTCTCCAGGTCCCCGGCGCAGGCCGCGTCGTACAGGGCGAGGCAGGCGCGGGGGAACACCTGCGGGTAGCCGGCGACCCAGCCCTTGGCACCCGCGAGACCGACCTCCAGGACGGTGTCGTCGGTGCCGATCATCAGATCGAGTCCGGGGGCGAGTTCGGAGATCTCGTAGCAGCGCCGCACGTCGCCGGAGAACTCCTTGACGCCGACGATGAGGCCCTCGGCGTGCAGTTTGGCCAGCAGTTCCGGGCGCAGGTCGACCTTGGTGTCGATGGGGTTGTTGTACGCGGTGACCGGCAGGCCCACCGACGCGACCAGTTCGAAGTGCTCCAGGACCGCACGGTCGTCGGCGCGGTAGGCGTTGGGCGGCAGGCACATGACGGCCTGGCAGCCCGCGTCCTTGGCGACCTGGGCGTGCCGCCTGGCCTCGACGCCGCCGTAGGCGCCGACACCCGGCATGACGGTGAACCCCTCCGGGGCGTTGGCGACGGCCGTCTCCACGACGCGGTCGCGCTCCTCGTGCGTCAGCGTCTGGTATTCGCCGAGTGACCCGTTGGGCGCGACGCCGTGCAGCCCCTGTTCGGCGAGCCAGGCGACGCTCTGCCCGAAGGCCTCGAAGTCGACCGTGAGATCGTGGTTGAAGGGCAGGCCGGTCGCGACGATGACGCCGTGCCAGGCCTTGCGAATCTCGTTCATATGGGCTCCTTGTCTGATTGTCACTGTTGTTTATCGAGGTCGGCGAGCGCACCGAGGGTGACGGGCGTCGCGACGAGTCGTTCCGCAGGTGTGTAGGCCTGGTTCCGCGAGGTGAGGCAGTGCACGGCCGGTCCGCACATCCGTCCTTGGCACCAGCCCATGCCTGCCCGGGTCAGCTGCTTGACCTGCCGGTGGTCGTGCGCGCCGCCCTCGGCGCAGGCGGTGCGGACCGTACCCGCGGTCACCTCCTCGCAGCGGCACACGACCGTTTCGTCGGTGAGCCACGAGGACCATGCCGCCGGAATCGGATGGGCAAGGGCCATCGCCCGGGCGAAGGCCCGCTGCCCGGCCACCGTCGCGCGCAGTCCGGCCAGGCGCCGGTCGCCCGGCACCGGGGCCGATCCGGAATCGGTCAGGGCGGATCGCGCGGCAAGGTGCCCCTCACCCACCGCGAGTGCCGCTCCGCCCACACCGCAGGCCTCGCCCGCGGCGTAGAGACCGGGAACGCTGGTGCGCTGCCCGCCGTCGACGGCCACGACCGCGTTGCCGTCCGCGGAGCGGGTGAGGTCGCATCCCAGGGGGAGGAGCAGGTCGAGCTGCGGCGCGAAGCCCCAGCCGACGCCGACGGCATCGACCTCGATGCGCCGCTCCGTGCCCGGGCGCGGGCTGCCGTCGGACGCCACGGCGGCGATCCGGACCGCTGTCACCCGGTCGTGTCCCTCGGCGCAGGTGATCGCCGTGCGCGTGCGGACCCGGATGCGGTGGCGGGCGAGCTCGAAGGCGTAGCCGGCTCCTTCGGCCCACTTGCCGGGGTTGCGGAGAAGGGGCAGCGGATGGCGGAGCCATGCCAGCGGGTTGGCCGCCTCGCACACGGTGACCACCTCGACGCCGCGCGCCGCGAGGCCGGCGGCCACCGGCAGCAGAAACGGCCCGGTACCGCCCAGCGCCACCCGGCTCCCGGCCGTGACGCCGCTGCCCTTGAGCAGCGCCTGAAGGCCGCCGATGGTGAGCACGCCCGGCAAGTCCCATCCAGGGAAGGGAAGCTGCCGGTCGTAGGCCCCGGTCGCCACGAGCAGCCTGGGTGCGTGCAGGCTCACGGCGGTCTCCCGGGGCGCTGCACGCCGGTCGACGGCGTGGACCGCGAATCCGTCGCCTTCGCGGACGGCGGACCACGCGTGGTGCGCCAGGCGCAGGTCGAGCCGTCCCGCCTCCCGGCCCGCCGACAGTTCGCGCGAGAGGGCGCGGTACCCGCGCAGTCCGTGATGAAGACCGTCGGTCGGGATCGCCGATCGCGCGTGCTGCGGCGGGTGCCGCCAGTACTGGCCGCCGATGGCGGTGCCGGAGTCCACCAGCGCCACGCGCAGCCCACCGGCCAGGGCCGTGGCCGCCGCGGCCATGCCGGCCGGACCCGCGCCCACGATGACGAGATCGCTTGTTCTACTCATCGTCGTCCTTCCCGGTCGTGACGGTCATGCCCGGGCGTGCCTGCACCAGGCAGGCGCGCAGGCCGCCGGCTCCGTCGATGGTCACCAGGCAGTCGAAGCAGACGCCGATGCCGCAGAAGACACCGCGCGGGCGGTGCCGGACGCGGGTGGTGCGCCAGGCGACCCGGCCCGCGGCGACCAGGGCGGCGGCGACGGTCTGTCCCTCGACGAACGGCAGTGGCTCGCCGTCGATGATGATCTCGCTCACTGCGGCGCACCTCCGGGGGTTGTGAGGAAGCGGTCGGGCAGAAGGCCGGCGTGGGCCGCCGGATCGGCGCCCCGCCAGGGGCGGCGGAGCAGGTGGGCGGTCACGAGCGCGCCGGTCGCGGGGGCGAGGCCGATCCCCGCCCCTTCGTGACCGCAGGCGTGCACGACCCCCGGCACCCGCGGGTCGGGGCCGACGACCGGCAGGTGGTCCGGGCAGTACGGCCGAAAGCCCCGGTAGACGCGGATCAGGTGCACCTCGCGCAGGAAGGGGAACAGCCGGCAGGCCTGCGCCGCGAGCCTGGTGACCACAGCGGTGTTCATCGTGGTGTCGAAGCCGACGCGTTCGCGGCTGGCGCCGATGAGGATCGTCCCGCCGCGCGTGCCCTCGACGACGCACGAGGTCTCCAGTCCGGCGTCGGAGGAGGCGACGTTCGCGACGTAGTCCGCCGAGTAGACCTTGTGCCGGACCATCGCCGGCAGCGGCTGCGTCACCAGGACGAAGCCTCGACGCGGCAGCACCTCGACGGGAGCGCCGAGCCTGCGGCCGACCTCGCCGCCCCAGGTACCGGCGGCGTTGACGACGGCGTCGGCGGGCAGTACCTCGCCGGCCGCCGTTCGGACACCGGTGACCTGGCCGGCCCCACCGGTCACGGCGCGGACTACCTCCCCCGCGTGCAGCCGTGCGCCGTGCCGCACGGCTGCGCGCAGCAGCGCGGCCGCCGCGAGGACCGGCTGCACCTGGGCGTCCTGCGAGTACAGGACGCCGCCGGGAACTCCGGGGGCGATGAGGGGCTCGAGATCGCGTACGCGGTCGACCGGCTCGGTGCGGACGCCGGCCGCCGCCTGCCGTGCGGCGAACGCCTCGAGCGCCGCCAGGCCTTCGGCTGTGCCGGCGACGACCAGGCCGCCCTTGGGCTCGAGCTCGAAGGACTCCGGACCGAGTTCCCGGCCGATCTCCTCCCACAGTGTGCGGCTCAGGCGGGCCAGATCGAGTTCAGGGCCGGGCTCCTTGTCGGAGAGAAGGACGTTCCCCTCTCCGCGGCTCGTCGTCCCGGCACCGACTGGTCCACGGTCGACGATGGTGACGTCCATGCCCGCCGAGGCGGCATGGAAGGCGCACGCGGCACCGACGACGCCCGCGCCCACGACGACGACCTTCAGTGTCACCGACTCCTCCTCCGAGCTCTGTGCAATGTCACATGCCATTACGTAGGCTATAGACCTGATCGACCCAAGACAACGACAAGTCCGGCGTGACTTTGCCGAGACTTCACTCCGAACGCACAAGCAGAGGGATCACTGTGAAACTGACCGGAAGCTCGATCGTGGCCGGCCGCGACGTTCCCGGTACGGGGGACGCGTGGCGCGCCCTCGAGGCCGCGACCGGGGAGCCCCGAGGCCCCCGACTGCGGGACGCCTCACCCGGCCTCGTCGCGCAGGCCGCACAGCAGGCCGCCTCGGCCGCACGCGACTACCGCGCCCTTCCCGCACACCGGCGGGCCGCGTTCCTCGACGCCTGCGCGCAGGAGATCGAGGCCCTCGGCGACGACCTGCTGCACCTCGCAGCGCTCGAGTCCGGCCTGCCTGTGAACCGCCTGGCCGGTGAACGCGACCGCACCTGCGGGCAACTGCGCATGTTCGCCGACCTCACCCGGAGCGGAGACGCACTCGGTGTCCGTGTCGACCCCGCCCTCCCCGAGCGCCGGCCGCTTCCCCGGACGGACCTGCGCCTGCGCCAGGTGCCCGTCGGGCCCGTCGCCGTGTTCGGCGCGAGCAACTTCCCGCTCGCCTTCTCCGTCGCCGGCGGTGACACGGCGTCCGCCCTCGCCGCCGGCTGCCCGGTCGTCGCCAAGGCGCATCCGGCGCACCCCGGCACCTGCGAGCTCGCCGCCCGCGCCGTCGTCGCGGCCGCCCGGCGCACCGGCATGCCCGCGGGTGTCTTCTCCCTGCTGGTCGGCCGCAGCACCGAGGTCGGTCAGGCACTGGTGCGCGACCCGCGGATCACCGCCGTCGGATTCACCGGCTCACGGAACGGCGGGCTGGCACTCGTCGAAGCCGCCAACGCCCGGCCCGTGCCCATCGCGGTCCACGCCGAGATGTCGGCCGTCAACCCCGTGATCATCCTCGACGGCGCCCTCGCCGATCCCCTGTCACTCGCCACCGCGTACCTGGCGTCGCTGACCAGCGGCTCGGGACAGTTCTGTACCAACCCCGGTCTGCTGCTGCTGCCCGCAGGCGATGCGGGCGACGCCTTCTGCGAGGCCGTGGCGGACGCGCTGGCCCGTGCCGTGGGGCAGGTCATGCTCACCCCGGATGTCGCCGAGGCCTTCACCGCGGGAGTGCAGCGGTGGGCGGCCGTCGACGGCGTCCGACTCGTGGCCCAGGGGGTGCCCGGTGAGGGCCCGTACGCGCCCCCGCCCGCCGTCCTCGCCTGCGACGCCGCCACCTACGCGGCGCACGAGGACCTCACCGGTGAGGTCTTCGGCGCGGCAGGACTCATCGTGCGCTGGTCCGGCACCGGAGAACTCACCGCGCTCGTGGAGCACCTGGAGGGGCAGCTGACGGCCACCCTGCACGGGACCGACGCCGATCTGGCGGAGGCCGAACGTCTGCTGCCCGTCCTGGAGGAACGTGCGGGGCGCATCCTGTGGGGCGGATGGCCGACCGGGGTCGAGGTCTGCCACGCCATGGTGCACGGCGGCCCATGGCCCGCGACATCCTCACCCGGCACGACGAGTGTCGGAACCCTGGCGATCGAACGCTGGCTGCGGCCGGTGTGCTACCAGTCCTTTCCCGACGCGCTCCTTCCCCGGGAACTGCGCTCCGACAACCCGCCGGGAACCGCCCGGCTCCCCGACGGCGAACCCCTCCCCGCGACCGGGTGACGGCGACTGGTCGACCTCGCCTGCGTCGAGTGATCCGCCGCGTACGGGCGGTCCCGGGAGCCCCCGATCCTCGATCAGGGACTCCCTCTGCCGCAACGCACTAAGGTGTGTGGGGCTGCCGTCCAGCGCCGTCCGGCGCGGTCGGCGTCATCACGGCCGTACATGACGGTGCGTCACCGCTGCGGTGTACGGCACGGCGGTATGACGGGACGTCGACACGACGGAACGTCGACACGACGGCAGGACGCAAGAGGCAAGACGCCGATACGGCGTACCGACGGGGGAGAGCGAACATGGCGGACACGCGACGGCGACTGCGTTCGGGAACGGTCGTGCTGGGCGGGGTGGGCCTGCTGGCCGCGTCCCTGACAGCCTGCTCCTCCGACCCGGACAAGCGCTGCGTCGACCGGGACAGCTACACCGCGGGCAAGGGCTACAAGATCGTCGACGACAAGTACTGCAAGTCGGGCGCCACCTACTCCGGCCACTCCACCTCCTGGTACTACGGCGGCAGCAAGGGCAGGAGCTGGTCCCGCAGCGGCTCCTTCTCCAAGTCCAGCGGCAGGTCGGGCAGCTCGGGCGGCAGAGGCAAGGTCAGCCGCGGCGGCTTCGGCGGCGGCAAGGGCAGCTCCGGCGGCTGACCCGGCTCCGCCACCGGAGTCCGCGCCGGGCCCGCCCGGCGCGGGACCGCGCCCGGCCGTCGCGGGGCGTCGGCCCCGCCGGACCCACGCCAGGGACGACCGAAACCGGCCGGGGCGGACCCGGTCCACGGCCGGGATGACCGGGCCCGCCGCCAGGACCGCCCCCCGTGGCCGAGGCCACCGGGCCCGCCGCCGCAGGCCCGGGCGGATCCGGCCCCGGAGCCGTGTCCCCGCACCCCACGCCGCCGCCCGTCCCGCAGCCGTGGGAGGTGCGCACGCCCGTACCGCTGCCCCGGGACCCGGAAGCGCGCCGCGCGCCGCCGCCCGGGGCACGAGGAGTGCGGCCGCCCCACCACCGTCGCCGGGACCGATCCCGCCCCACCACCGCCCCCGCGCGCCCCACGCGCCGAACACCGCGCCGCGCGCACGACCGGAGACCGAGCCGCATGCAACGCCACACCATCGCACCGCGCCCCGACTGGCAGCAGACCGTCGAGGCCCAGGGACTCGTCTACCCCCTCACCCGCCACCCCGACGACTCCCTGCGCCCCTACTGGGACGAGAGCGCCTACTACTCCTTCAGCCTGCCGGAGGTGGAGGCACTGGAGGAGGTCGTCGAGGAACTGCACCGCATGTGCCTGGCCGCCGCCGAGCACATCGTCGCCGAGCGCCGCTTCGCCGACCTCGGCATCACCGACCCCAGGGTCGTCCGCACGGTCACCGAGTCCTGGCAGCGCCGCACCGAACTCCCCTCCGTCTACAGCCGCTTCGACCTGCGCTACGACGGCCGCGGCCCGGCCAAACTGCTGGAGTACAACGCCGACACCCCCACCTCCCTCGTGGAGGCGGCCTCCCCGCAGTGGTTCTGGATGGAGGAACGATTCCCCGGCGCCGACCAGTGGAACTCGCTCCACGAACGCCTCGTCGACGCCTGGCGCAAGCAGTCCGCGCTCCTCCCGCCCGGCAGCCCGCTGTACTTCGCGCACTCCAGCGACGACGAACTGGGCGAGGACCTGATGACGGTCGCCTACCTCAAGGAGACCGCGGAACAGGCCGGCCTCGACACCGACTGGATATCCATGGAGGAGATCGGCTGGGACCCGCTGTCCGGCCGCTTCGTCGACAACAACCTCCGCTTCATCCGCAGCATCTTCAAGCTCTACCCGTGGGAGTGGCTCACCACCGACGCCTTCGCCGACCACGTCCTGGACACCCTCGACAACGGCGGCGGCACCGGCAGCACCCTGTGGATCGAACCCGCCTGGAAGATGCTGCTCAGCAACAAGGCCCTGCTCGCCGTCCTGTGGGAGCTGTACCCCGGCCACCCCCACCTGCTGCCCGCCCACCTCGACGGCCCGCGCGAGCTGGCCGGCACGACCGGCTGGGTCGCCAAGCCCCTCCTCGGCCGCGAGGGCGACGGCGTCACCGTGCACCGGCCCGGCGACACTCCCGCCCCCCGCACCGACGCCTGCTGCTACCAGCAACTCGCCCCGCTGCCCTCGTTCGACGGCAACCACGTCGTGCTCGGCGCCTGGACCGTCGAGGGCGAGTCGGCCGGCCTCGGCATCCGCGAGTCCTCCGGCCTGGTCACGGACGAGTACGCCCGCTTCCTGCCGCACGTCATCCGGTGACTCGGCCTCGCCCGCATGGTGGACGCCGGGCGGGGACCGTCCGGCCCGCCCGGTAGGCTGGCGGCGGGCCGTGACTGGCGCGCTGGGATGGGACGGACCATCGGGGAGCGGCCCGAGCGGAAAGTGTGCCGTGCGCCTGGGCCGAACCGTGAACGCCGAACACCCCACGTCCGGAGGTCGCCGTGTCCGAGCCTGTCTCCACCGAGTCCACCGCCTACCGTGCCGCCCTCGACGTCATCGGCGCCGTCGAGCCCCGGGTCGCCGACGCGATCCGGCAGGAGGTCGCCGACCAGCGCGAGATGCTGAAGCTGATCGCCTCCGAGAACTACGCCTCCCCGGCCACGCTGCTCGCCATGGGCAACTGGTTCAGCGACAAGTACGCCGAGGGCACCATCGGCCGCCGCTTCTACGCCGGCTGCCGCAACGTCGACACCGTCGAGTCCCTCGCCGCCGAGCACGCCCGAGAGCTGTTCGGCGCCCGCCACGCCTACGTGCAGCCGCACTCCGGCATCGACGCCAACCTGGTCGCCTTCTGGGCCGTCCTCGCCGACCGCGTCGAGGTGCCGTTCCTCCAGAAGACCGGCGCCCGCCAGGTCAACGACCTCTCCGAGGCCGACTGGGCGGAGCTGCGCCAGGCCTTCGGCAACCAGCGCATGCTCGGCATGTCCCTGGACGCCGGCGGCCACCTCACCCACGGATTCCGCCCGAACATCTCCGGCAAGATGTTCGACCAGCGCTCCTACGGCACCGACCCGGCCACCGGTCTGCTCGACTACGAGGCCTTGCGCGCCACCGCCCGCGAGTTCAAGCCGATGATCATCGTCGCCGGCTACTCGGCCTACCCGCGCCTGGTCAACTTCCGCATCATGCGCGAGATCGCCGACGAGGTCGGAGCCACGCTCATGGTCGACATGGCCCACTTCGCCGGCCTCGTCGCCGGCAAGGTCCTCACCGGCGACTTCGACCCGGTCCCGCACGCCCAGATCGTCACCACCACCACCCACAAGTCGCTGCGCGGCCCGCGCGGCGGCATGGTGCTCTGCGACGACTCCCTCAAGGACCAGGTCGACCGCGGCTGCCCGATGGTCCTCGGCGGCCCGCTCCCGCACGTCATGGCCGCCAAGGCGGTCGCCCTCGCCGAGGCCCGGCAGCCCTCCTTCCAGGACTACGCCCAGCGCATCGTCGACAACGCCCGCGCCCTCGCCGAGGGCCTCGTACGCCGCGGCGCCACCCTCGTCACCGGCGGCACCGACAACCACCTCAACCTCATCGACGTCGCCGGCTCCTACGGGCTCACCGGCCGCCAGGCCGAGGCCGCGCTGCTCGAGTCCGGCATCGTCACCAACCGCAACGCCATCCCCGCCGACCCCAACGGCGCCTGGTACACCTCCGGCATCCGCATCGGCACCCCCGCCCTCACCACCCGAGGCCTGGGAACCGCCGAGATGGACGAGGTCGCCGGCCTCATCGACCGCGTACTGACCACCACGGAGCCCGGCACCACCAAGTCCGGCGCCCCCTCCAAGGCCTCCCACGTCCTCGACGCCAAGATCGCCGACGAGATCTCCCGCCGCGCGACCGACCTGGTCGCCGGCTTCCCGCTCTACCCGCAGATCGACCTGGGCTGACCGCCTCGCGCGCGGCGGGTCCCCGGGACGCCGACCTCCCGGAGACCCGCCGCCCCCGGCCCCGCCCGACCCGCACCCGAGTGCACCCCCGGTGCACCGACGCGACCCTCTCGGCCGCCGCCCGCGACACCGGCCCCGGCGTCTCCTTCACGGCCTGCCGCGCTTCGCCGGCCCCGGCCCGCCTCACGGGTCGCAACGCCCCGCCACACCGCCTCGTGCCCCCGGCCGACCCGCCCGCTCACCGGTTCGCCCCGTACCCCCAGCGGTCCGGGCCCACCCCCCGCCAGTCGATCAACGGCGAGTCGGCGACCTCCTCCGGCTCGATCTCCAGCCCGGCCCGCCGCAGGAACTCCACCAGGTCCCCCACACCGTGGGCCAGACCGAGGATCTCCCCGTCCACCCGCACCCGCCGCCCCCCGCTCGGGGACGGCACCTGCACGATCACGGGCCTCTTGCCGGACATGCCCCCAGGATCGACCCGGCCGGTGGAGGACGCATCCGGGAAGACTGCCGGAGCTGCACGTCCGAACCACCCGCGAGCCCGCACGTACGGGGGCGCAGGGCCGCAAGTGCCTCACCCGGAACCGGCCCTGCCTCTACGCTGACAGCGACGAAGCTGCCAGGAGGGGGCAAGGCCGTAATGTCGCACGACGCTACCTCGAATCCCTACGCAGATCCGCTGAGGTTCGGGCAGAGGGTGCAGATCCTCCGCGAACGCCGCGGGATGACACAGGCGCAGCTGGCCGACCTGGTCGGCATCTCACCCCACACCCTCCGCAAGATCGAGAACGGCCAGCAGAGGACGCCGGACCTGGACAGGGTGATGCGCATCGCCGAGGCGCTGCGGGTCCGCGACCTGGCGGACCTCACGGGACGGCCGGACGGGCACGTCGATCTGTTCGTCGGCCCCGGACACCCCCGCCTGGCCGCGGTGAAGGCCGCGATCGACGCATTCACCTTCCCCGCCGACGTCGAGCCACCGCCCGTCGCGCATCTGCAAGTCCGCCTGCACGCGGCATGGAGGACGCGACACGCCTCCAAGGACCACCGCGAGGCCGTCGGCAGGCTGCTGCCGGACCTGATCCGGGACGCCCAGGCTCTCGTACGGCACGCCGACCGGGCGGAGGAGCGCCGTATGGCCCAGACCCTCCTCGCCCAGACCTACAGCCTCAGCCAGTTCTTCCTCGCGTACCAGCCCGACTCCTCGCTGCTGTGGCGGGTGGCCGAGCGCGGGATGATCGCCGCGCAGGAGAGCGAGGACCCGCATGCGATCGGCGTGGCCGCATGGCTGCTCGCCCAGGCACACCGCGACGCGGGACCGCGCCACTTCGACGCGGCCGACGCCGTGAACCTGAAGGCGATCCATCACCTCGACCCCTTCCTTCCCGAGGCGGGCGACGATGTCCTCGCCATTGCCGGCGCGCTGCGGTTCGAGCTCGCCTATACCGCCGCCCGCCGCCGGGACACCGGCACCGCGTGGCGTCAGTGGGACAGGGCTGAAAGCATGGCCCGCAACCTGCCTGCCGACTACTCCCACCCCGTCACCAGCTTCGGCCAGGCCGTGATGGGAGCGCACGCCGTGACCGTGGCGGTCGAACTGCACCAGGGCGGCGAGTCCGTCCGGCAGGCGGCCCGAGCGGACCGGGGCGTGATCGGGTCCCGCCCCCGACGAGCCCGCCACCGGATCGAGGAAGCCCGGGGCTACCGGCTCGACAACCAGCCGGACGCGGCCATGGCCTCCTTGGAGAAGGCCTACCAGGCTGCCCCGGAGACGATCCGCTACAACGGTTATGCCCGGACCCTGCTGCTGGAGGAAGTCGAGTCCACGCGGGCCCCGCGCCGGCGCCGCGCCGCGGAACTGGCCGACAGAATCGGCATCCTTCATTCCTGAGAGTAGCGACCGGATCACGGTCGGCGGTTCCGTGTAGGCGGCCCTACGGTCGATGAGCCAGAGCCCGGTGAGGCCGAGAGACCTTCCCGGGCGCGGCCAATGTCTCCGAGGAGCGTCGACTTGACGAACGGTACTGCCCCCACCGGGGTCTGCCCGCCGGGCAGCAGGATGACGATGCGGGTCTACGTGGTGGACCGACACGGCGCGATCGTCGGTGATCGCGGCACGGTGGACATCCTCGGCGGAGACGAACCGCCGCCGCCGACCACCTCCGACCCGCCCTGCGCCTGCCCCCTGCACCGAGTCGGCCCGGCGGTGCCGCGGTGAGCCCCGGCCCCGACAGCGTTGCCGGCACCGGCAGTGTTCCTCGGGGTGCCGGCCGCGCCGGGGCGCCGCTCGACACGGCGACCATGCGCGCCACCGCCCGCCGCCTGCTCGCCGCGGACGCCGAACCGCCGTCCCCGCAGGAGTTGCGGACGCTGCTGCTCCTCCTGCGCGGGCATCTCATGGTCGCGGTGCCCGAGGTGGAGGCGGCGGCGGCCGGGCTCCCGCGGGACGACGTGCCGCGCGCCTGCGCGCTGGCGTGCGTAGGCGAGGCCCGCATACGGCTCGGACTGGAGCCCGGGCACCCGCTGCCCGCCCGGATCGCGCACGCGCAGCGGCTGGCCCGCTCCGTCAACGCGCTGTGCGACCACTTCGAGAACCTGGGCGGTGGCAGGCGATGACGGGCGCCGCCCCGACCTGCCGGGGGTGCGGGCAGCCGATCCTCGACCCGCAGGACGCGGTCCTGCTCGGCCACGAGGAGGCCAACAGCGGTCCCGGCTGGGACATCTGGGCCCACCGCGCCCATGCCGACCGGGTCGGGCCGGACCCGGTCGCTCTGCGGATCCTGGCCCGCGTACTCCTCGTGAAGGCGCTGCGCGACTGACCGGGCACGACTGCCGACCGCCCGAACTGCGTTCGCCGAAAGGTGGGTTCACGGCCCCGATGCACCCGTGCGGGCCCATCGGGGCGTGCGGGCGCATCGGTTGGCCGCCGGCGGGGCCGTCCCCGGGCTACGACGAGCCGCCGTACGGCACTCCGGCGCCGTCACCGTGCGCTTCGCCCGCCGGCGGGACGACGCCCCCGTGCGCGACGCCGCGGACACGGCCGCGGACGGCGCGACGTCGCGGGTCGCGGCCACGGCCGCGGGCCCGACCGACGGACGGGCCAGGGGCGTTGGGTCGGTACTGCCGTCCGCGTGAGCGGGTCGCGGCACCGGCCCTCCCCCGAACCCCTGGCGCATCCGTCGGTGCACTCATCTTCACCGGAGGAGCGCCGGAAGGTCATTGCCGGGACCGGGCAGTCTTCGCGGTCCGTCGTTGCCGCATTCGGGGAGAACGTGATCCGGCGCGGGCACCGCCGTGGCCTCCGCTGCGGATGGTGCGGCCGAGGTTCGGTGGGGAGCCCGGTGGTTCACGTTCAGAGATCGATGAGTTCATGGCGGGGCTCCCCGGGATCCGTACCGGCCCGGTGCCGGGCCGCGGTGCGCCGCACCGGTTCGGTACCGCCGACGCCGAGCAGCAGGCCCGCCCCCCAGGCCCGCCGGCGCCCAGCGCGTACTGCGCGAGGCGTCCCCCTCCTCGGCCGCCGAATCCGGTCAGGCCCCGGACCACGGTGACCCGTACCGGCGGGAAGCGACCCTTCCGCCAGGCGTCCGGAACCCGCACGGTGCCCTTGTAGGACGGCCGAAGCAGCTGTTCGAGGCGGGTCAGGGCGGGCTCCCCGGAGCGCAGGAGCCGGGTGCGCTCGGTGCCGGCCGTGATCACCCGGGCGAGGTCCGAGGCGCGGCGGCCGTCCCGCGCCCCCGGCGCCGAGCCCTCCGCCCGAGGAGCCGCGGTGGTGGAGGAGCCGGACGGCGCGGCGACGGACGCGGCGAGCGCCGCGGCGGCGGTCGCGGCGACCAGGGCGGCAGCGGACGTGGCCGCCGTGATCCGTGGGAGGATCACCCGCCGTTTCCCGTCGTGCGCGTTCCGCAGTGCCATCCGCCCCTCCCGGTCCACCGGACGCCTCCCTCCGCCGCAACCCGCACCCCGTGGCCCGCCCCGGAGCGCCGGACGGCCTCCCGGCCCCGCATGCCCCGGGCCGCGCGGTCCCCGCCTCGGCCGGCCCCGCCCGCCGGCCGCCTGCCAGCCCGTCCGGCCGCCCCCGAGGGGGGACCCCACCGGGGGTGCGGGACGCCCGCCGGCGGGCGCTCCGCGGCTCCCGTACTCCTGTTACAGCACGGGACCCGGATCGGTTCCCCGCTGTTTCCGACCGGTTCCGGACCGGGCCTGCGAACCTGCGAGAATAGTGGGCATGGCCTCTGCTGACCGTCCTCGCGTGCTCTCCGGAATCCAGCCCACCGCAGGCTCGTTCCACCTCGGCAACTACCTCGGCGCCGTTCGCCAGTGGGTGGCGCTGCAGGAGTCCCACGACGCGTTCTACATGGTCGTCGACCTGCACGCGATCACGGTCCCGCAGGATCCGCAGGAGCTGCGCGCCAACACCCGGCTCGCCGCCGCCCAGCTCCTGGCCGCCGGACTCGACCCGGAGCGGTGCACGCTCTTCGTGCAGAGCCATGTTCCCGAGCACGCCCAGCTCGCCTGGGTGATGAACTGCCTCACCGGATTCGGCGAGGCGTCCCGGATGACCCAGTTCAAGGACAAGTCCGCCCGGCAGGGAGCGGACCGGGCCTCGGTCGGCCTGTTCACGTACCCGATCCTGCAGGTCGCGGACATCCTCCTCTACCAGGCCCACGAGGTTCCGGTGGGCGAGGACCAGCGCCAGCACATCGAGCTGACCCGGGACCTCGCCGACCGGTTCAACGGCAGGTTCGGCCGGACCTTCACGGCCCCGAAGCCGTACATCCTCAAGGAGACGGCGAAGATCTACGACCTCCAGGAGCCGTCGACCAAGATGAGCAAGTCGGCGTCCACGCCGAAGGGCCTCATCAACCTGCTCGACGAGCCGAAGGCGACCGCCAAGAAGGTCAGGAGCGCGGTCACCGACACCGACACCGTCATCCGCTTCGACCCGGAGGACAAGCCGGGCGTCAGCAACCTCCTCACCATCTACTCGACCCTCACCGGGGAGGGCGTCGCGGAGCTGGAGGAGAAGTACGAGGGCAAGGGCTACGGCGCGCTGAAGACGGACCTCGCCGAGATCATGGTCGACTTCGTGACCCCGTTCCGGGAGCGCACCCAGCAGTACCTGGACGACCCCGAGACCCTGGACTCCCTCCTTGCCAAGGGCGCGGAGAAGGCGCGTGCGGTCGCCGCGGAGACGCTGGCGCAGGCCTACGACAGGGTCGGCTTCCTGCCCGCCAAGCACTGAGCTGTAGAGCACACGACCGCACCCGCCCAACCTGACGCCGGTGGCCGTACAGTCGAAAGCCGAAGGCTGCCGCGGCAGCCGCCCATGCCCCGGGGACCCCGGGGCGACACGATGACAGGAGACGACGTGGGGACCGTAACGATCGGCGTGTCGATCGCGGTCCCGGAGCCTCACGGCAGCCTGCTCCAACAGCTGCGCGCGGGCTTCGGCGACGCGGCAGCCCTGGGTATCCCCACCCACGTCACCCTGCTGCCGCCGACAGAGGTCGAGGAGAGCGACCTGCCGGCGATCGAGGCGCACCTCACGGAGGTCGCCGCGACCGGCCGGTCGTTTCCCATGCGGTTGCGCGGCACCGGCACCTTCCGCCCGCTGTCGCCGGTGGTGTTCGTGCAGGTCGTCGAGGGTGCGGAGGCCTGCACCTGGCTGCAGAAGGAGGTCCGGGACGCCTCCGGTCCCGTGGCGCGCGAACTGCAGTTCCCCTACCACCCGCATGTGACGGTGGCGCACGGCATCGACGAGGCGGCGATGGACCGCGCCTTCGAGGAGCTCTCCGGCTACGACGCCGGCTGGCCGTGCACCGGCTTCGGCCTGTACGAGCAGGGCGCCGACTGCGTCTGGCGCAAGCTGAGGGAGTTCCCCTTCGGCAGCGCCGTGGTCCCCTCCCAGGCGGGCAGTGCCGACCGCGGCTCCATCCCAGCCGCTGACGCGGGGACCCGTACCACCGGCCGATGACGGAGCCGGGCAGCCGCGCCCGCGGCGTGTCCGCCGAACAGGCGACCAGCCAGGGCCCCTGGACCCGCGACCGCCTGGACCGGTGACCGCCTGGACCGGTGACCGCCTGGACCGGTGACCGCCTAGACCGGCAACCGCCGGAACACCGCGCGAGGCAGGTGCTGCAGCGCGGCCGTCACCACGCCCAGCACGCCGGGCACCCACACCGTCTCCGAGCGGCGCCGCAGCCCCAGCTCGATCGCCGTGGCGACCTCCTCCGGTGTCGTCGACAGGAGCGGCGCCGCCCGCTTCCCGGCGGTCTCCCGGGTCCGGACGAAGCCGGGGCGTACGACCATCACGTGCGCGCCGGTGCCGAGCAGGGCGTCGCCCAGACCCTGTGCGAAGGCGTCCAGACCGGCCTTGCTGGAGCCGTAGACGAAGTCGGCGCGCCGGGCGCGCTGCCCGGCGACGGAGGACAGCACGACGAGTGAACCGTGGCCCTGCTCCTGCAGCGCCCGCGCCGCCACCAGCCCCGCCGACACGGCCCCCGTGTAGTTGGTCTGGACGACGTGCACGGCACCCGCCGGTTCGCACTCGTCCCGCGCCTGGTCGCCGAAGACGCCGAAGGCGAGCAGCACCAGGTCGACGGGGCCCTCGGCGAAGACCTTGCCGAGCACCGCCTCGTGCGACGCCGGGTCCAGGGCGTCGAAGGCGACGGTGCGCACGTCGGCGCCCCGGGCGCGCAGGTCTCCCGCGGCCCGGTCCAGCGCGGGCGAGGGCCGGCCCGCCAGCCAGACGGTGCGGGCGCCGCGGACGATCAGGCGGCGAGCGGTGGCCAGGGCGATCCCGGACGTACCGCCGAGGACGAGCAGGGACCGGGGGAGGCCGAAGGTGTCCTGCATGACAGCTCCTGGGGGCTTCCTGGAGGGGGACGCGACGGACCGGGCACGCGGCGGACACAGCGCGCGGACACCGCCGAGCCGGCCGTACTTCCGTACCGCCGCGGTGGCCGCCTCCTCGTAGGCGCGCAGCCGGGCCGTCCGGGCCGTCCGGGCGTTCCGGGGTGCAGTGCGGCTCCTTCCGGCGGGGGCCGTGCGCGGCGGGATGTCGGCGGACATGCGGCGACGGTACAGCGGCGGTTTCGGCCCCTCGGCGGCAACATTCCCCACCTCGGCGAAACGGGTGATTAATGGGATGTCGGCCCCGTCCGGCGGAGTTCCGCCGCCGGGGGCGTGGACAGTGGGCGCTGGCCGCCGGGGGCGCGACCGGCGCCCGCCCTCACCGGCGCCCGCCCTCACCGGCGCCCGCCCTCACCGGCGCCCGCCCTTACCGGCGTGCGCGGGACGCACCCGCGCGCGAGGTACCGGGGTAGGAGGCACCCGTGCGGGACGCCGCACCGAGTGGGAGGCACCTGCACCGGACGCACTCCTACCGGACGCACTCCTACCGGACGCACTCCTACCGGACGTGCCCCTACCGGACGTGCCCCTACCGGACGCGCCCGTGCCGGATGCATCCGCGGAGAACGTGACGGCGCAAGTGACCGGGACGGCTGCCGCGCCGGCGGCCCGCGTGTCACCGGCCTCCGCGTCGGTGGGCGCAGCCCCGAGCGGCGCGGCCGCAACGGACGGCCGGACCGCCGGCCCGCCCGTGCGGGACGCCCCGCCCGTGCGGGACGCCGCGCCGGGGGTGCGTGGGCGGGCCGTCCCGGGGCGGCCCGCGACGAGGGCCTCGCCGCGCGTATCGGGGGCACCCGGACATGGGCCGCCCGCCACGAGGGGAGAAGCGGAGCATGGACTGGCTGAAAAGACTGCCCGGCGTCGGCCCGGTCGTCGCACGTCTGATGACCACGCACGCCTGGCGGTCCTACGAGCGCCTGGCGCGGGTGAAGTGGTCGCGGCTGGCCGCCGCGATGACCTTCATCAGCTTCGTGGCGCTCTTCCCGCTGCTCACCCTGGCGGCGGCGATCGGCGCCGCCACGCTCGACTCCTCGCAGCAGAAGCAACTCCAGGACAAGATCGCCGAGCAGATCCCCGGCATCTCCGACCAGCTCGACATCAGCAGCCTGGTCGACAACGCCGGCACCATCGGAGTGATCGCGGCCGTGGTCCTGGCCTTCACCGGTATGGGCTGGGTCAGCCAGATGCGGGGCTGCCTGCGCGCGGTGTGGGAGCTGCCCGACAAGGACGACAACGTCGTCGTGAGCAAGGCGAAGGACCTGGGCGTCCTGGTCGGCCTCGGCGGCGCCGTGGTGGTCACCCTGATCGCGTCCACGGTGGCCACCGCGCTGGTCGGCTGGATCACCGACCAGCTCGGCATCGACCGCTCCGGCTGGGGTGGCGTACTGCTGTACGTGGCGGCGTTCGCCGTCGCCGTCCTCGCCGACTTCCTCGTCCTGCTGTACGTGCTGACCCTGCTGCCCGGCGTCGAACCGCCGCGCCGCCGCCTGATCGTGGCGGCGCTGATCGGCGCGGTCGGCTTCGAACTGCTCAAGCTGCTGCTCAGCAGCTACATTCAGGGCGTCGCCGCGAAGAGTATGTACGGTGCGTTCGGCGTCCCGGTCGCGCTGCTGCTGTGGATCAACTTCTCCGCGAAACTGCTGCTGTACTGCGCCGCCTGGACCGCGACCGGGAGCAAGGCGGAGGAGGGCGTCGTCACCGACGACGCACCAGATCGGGCAGCGGCCAACGGCGGTTGACCAGGAAGACGCCCCCGGCGAGCACCAGCAGCGCTCCGCCGGCGATCGCGAGGGCCGTGCCGATCCCGCTGGAACCGCCGCCGGCCGCGGCGCTCGCCGCCGCCTGACCGGCGGACGCGCCGTCGGCGCCGTGGTCGCCGGCCGAACCGTCGGAGGCGGTCGCGTCCGGTGAGGCGCTCGCCCGGACGGCGTCCTTCGGCGGTACCAGCTCACCCACCGGCCGCACCTTGCCGGCGGCCCGGAAGCCCCAGTCGAACAGCGCGGTGCTCTCCTTGTAGACGGCGTCGTGCTCCTTGGCCTCCGGATGCATCACGGTGACCAGGAGCACCTTGCCGTTGCGTTCGGCGACGCCGGTGAAGGTGTTGCCGGCGTGGGTGGTGTAGCCGTTCTTCACGCCCGCGATGCCCGGGTACACCGTGACGTCGCCGTCGCCCCGCAGCAGCCGGTTGGTGTTCTCGATCTCGAAGGAGCCGCGGCTGACCTTGCCGTCCTTGCCGGTCTTCGTCTCGCCGGGGAACTGGGACCGCACCGTCGAGCAGTACTCGCGGAAGTCCTTCTTCTGCAGGCCGTCCCGCGCGAACAGGGTCAGGTCGTAGGCGGAGGAGACCTGGCCCTCCTCGTCGTAGCCGTCCGGGGTCACCACGTGGGTGTCGAGGGCCTGGAGCTTCTCGGCCTGCTCGTTCATCTCCATGACCGTCTCGTCCACGCCCCCGTTCATCGCCGCCAGCACGTGCACCGCGTCGTTGCCCGACCGGAGGAAGACGCCCAGCCACAGGTCGTGGACGGTGTAGGTCTCGTGCTCCTTTATGCCCACCAGGCTGGAACCGGCGCCCATGCCGGCCAGGTCGGACGGTGCCACCTCGTGCTTGAGTTCCTTGGGGAACTTCGGCAGCACGGTGTCCGCGAACAGCATCTTCAGCGTGCTTGCGGGCGCCAGCCGCCAGTGCGCGTTGTGCGCGGCGAGCACCTCGCCTGACTCGGCGTCGGCGACGATCCAGGAACGGGCGGAGATGCCCTGCGGGACGGCGGGCGCGCCGCCGCCCGGATCGACCTGGGTCCCCGGGCGCCCGAGGCGTGCGCCGCCGACGCTCGACATCACCGCCGGGGGCGTCGCCGACGGGCTGCCGGTAGGCGACGGGGACGGCGCCGCCGACGCGGCGGGCGCGGTCAGCGGGACGGACAACAGGGCTGCGGACGTGACCAGCAGGGATCGCCTGATGGTGTTCATGGATGCAGGCACGCCGGAGAACGTACCTGCCCGGCCCGGCGGGGTCCCACCCCGCACCCCGCCCCTCGCGGCGAACCGGGAGAGTGGTACGGGGCGTACGCAGCCCGGTCGCCCGGTCTCCCGGTTCCTGCTCGTCCTCGGGGTGTCGGGCTGGGGCATCTGGATCACCTTTCGCGAGCAACCGACCGTCACGGCATCGGAGTCGGGCGAAGGCGGCCGCCTCGTCCGACGCCGTTCGCCGTCCTCCCCTACGGAAGAGCGTCCGGACGCCGTCCGGGTTGCAGTGTCCGCGTCCGATGCCCGAAGGCTGCCCGGACTCGCCCGAGATCTCCCCCGCGAAAGTGAGAGGTGCCGCCGGACGGCCCGGTCGGCGTGTCCTCCGCGCGACGGTGAACGGATCAGCCCACCCCTCCCGCGGCGGGGGCGGCCTCCGGACCCGGGGCAGGGGGTCAGCCGCGTTCGGCGGTCTGCTCCGGAGTGCCCGGCCGGGACTGCTTCGCGTGGGCGCGCAGACCCCGGAAGCCGATCGCGCCGATGGCCGTGCCCAGCAGGAACGACGTGATCGCCAGGGCGAGGTGGATCCAGAAGTACGCGGTCGGGTTCCCGTCGTCGAAGGCGAGACCGCTGGCGTCCTTGACCAGATTCTTGACGAAGGTCGTCCAGACCACCCAGGACCACACGCCGAAGGCGAGCAGGAACCACGAGACAGGGCGGCTGAGCTTCATGGCGGGTCGTCCTTCACTGCTGCGGGGGAGTGGTGGTGCCCTGCCAGTGTCCTCCCGGAGCCCCGGTGCCCCGACGGCGGGGCCCCGGGAGCGGTCACCGCACGCGGGGCGGCCGGTGTTCCGCCCCCGGCCGACGGGAGGCCGAGCGCGGGTGATCGAGCCGACGTCCCGTCGGGCCCGAGGCCGGTCCGCCGCCGGTAGGCGGGTAAGTGTTTCTCATTTCACACACCTCCCCTTCCCCGTCCCAAACTCGTGTGATTAGGTGATCCGCGCCACCAGGGGAGGTGGCCGCCACAAGGGGAGTGGCAACGTGGGGGCCCGTATCGGGCCCGGGAGGGGCATCGACACCGTGCGCTCGGTTCGCATGAGGATTCTGGTCGTCGTCGTGGCACTGGCGGCCGCAGGCGTGGGCGCCTGGCAACTGCTTCCGTCCAAGGGGGATCAGAGCCGGACCATCGTGGTCGGCACCACCGACAGCATCACCTCGCTCGATCCGGCGGGCGCCTACGACGCCGGTTCCTGGGCGCTGTTCAGCAACGTGTTCCAGTCGCTGCTGACCTTCGCGCCGGGCGGCACCGAACCCGTGCCGGACGCGGCCCAGAGCTGCGCCTTCCAGCAGGGCGGGCTGACGACGTACCGCTGCGAGCTGCGCGAGGGGCTGAAGTTCCCCAGTGGCCGGGCGGTGACCGCGCAGGACGTGAAGTTCTCCTTCGACCGGGTCAAGAAGATCGCCTCCGACGTCGGGCCGTCCTCGCTGTTCTCCACCCTGAAGTCGGTGGACGCCCAGGGGCGGGTCGTCACCTTCCACCTGTCGTCGCCGGACGCCACGTTCCCGCTCAAGGTGGCCACCGGCGCGGGCTCGATCGTGGACTCCGAGCGCTACCCGGCGGACTCGCTGCGCTCCGACGCCGCCGTCGACGGCACCGGCCGCTACACCCTGAAGTCGTACCACAAGGGCAAGTCGGCGGTGCTCGAGCCGAATCCGCGCTACCAGGGTGCCGTCAAGGACGGTGGCAGCCCCATCGAACTGCGCTACTACAAGGACGCCGAGGCGCTCCAGTCGGCCTGGAAGGACAAGCGGATCGACGTCGCCGCCCGCGAGCTGCCGCCCGCCTACCTCGCCGCCCTGAACCCCAGCGACCCGGGGCAGCGCGTCACCGAGGCCGACAGCTCCGACATCCGCAACCTGTACCTCAACACCCGCAAGGGCTCCCCGCTGCACGACGCCCGGGTGCGGCGCGCCCTCGCCTGGTCCGTGGACCGCGAGCAACTGGCCGCCCGCGTCTACCAGGGCACCGTCGACCCGTTGTACTCGCTGATCCCCACCGGCATCACCGGACACACCACGTCGTTCTTCGACAACTACCCCGAGCAGAGCACCGCCAAGGCGCGCAAGCTGCTGGAGGAGGCGGGCGTCGACATCCCCGTCCGCTTCAGCTACGGCTACGGCACCGGCAGCGGCGCCGCCGCCCAGGAGGCCGCCGAGCTCAAGCGGCAACTGGAGGCCACCGGACTGTTCAAGGTGGACGTCAAGGGCTACGAGTGGACCGACTTCCAGAAGCGGTGGGCGGGCGGCAGACTCGACGCGTACGCCGTCGGCTGGGTCGCCGACTACCCCGACCCGGACACCTTCGGCAGCCCTCTGGTCGGCACCGGCTCCACCATGAACACCGGCTACAGCAGCAAGACCGTCGACCGGCTGATCACCTCCTCGCAGCAGTACGCCGACCGCAGCCGGGCCGCCCGGGACTTCCGCGAACTGCAGGAGAAGGTCGCCCGGGACGTGCCGGTGCTGCCGCTGTGGCAGCGCAAGGAGTACGTCGTCACCATCGAGGACGTCGGCGGCGGCCAGTACCTGACGGACGGCAACGGCGTGTTCCGGCTGTGGAGCCTGCACTGGATCTGAGCCCCGCCCGGCAAGGCCGCGGACGGCAAGGCCGCGGACGGCCGCGCCCCTGCGCGGCCGCACCACCACCGACGTCGGCGTCGGAGGCGTCCAGGACGGTCAGGAGTCTCCGGGCCGTCCGTCCGTCCGTGGCCGTCAGGGGCCGTCCGGGCGCGCTCGGGGTGGATCAGGGGCCGTCCGGGCGCGTTCGGGGCGTCGGGGACGCGGTCGCGTTCCGCCGGCGCCGCCCGCTCACCCCTCCCCGTCCCGCTTCCGCCCGCGCTGCGGATCCGGCAGCGCCTTCGTCATGCCGGGCAGGAAGTCCGTGAACAGCTCGTGCACCTCGTGCACCAGGGGACGCAGCACCTTGAACCGGGACAGCGACACGCCTCGCGAGGTGAGCCGCGCCCCGCGCTCGGCCAGCCGGTAGCTGCGCTGCCGGCCCTCGGTCCGGTCGAAGATCCAGTACAGGCACAGCCCCATCTGCGAGAGCCACATCAACTCGGGCAGCACGTCCCGCAGTTCCTCGGGGACCTTGGTCCTGTTCGCCCCGGCGAGCACCTCCCGGTGGATGCTGATGGCCTCCAGTCGGGCGTGCTCGGACTCCTGGGAGAAGGGGCTGAGCGGGCTGTCCGGGTCGGCGGCGTTCTTGAAGAACTGCACGGCGAACTCGTGGTAGGGCGCCGCCACGTCCAGCCAGGCGCGCAGGACGCCCGCGAGCCGCGCCTCCAGGCCCGTCTCGCGGTCCAGGACCTCCCGGACCGCGGCCCGGTGATCGGCGGCGATCCGGTC
The DNA here is from genome assembly GCF_047200655.1 of Streptomyces sp. MS06. NCBI lineage: Bacteria > Bacillati > Actinomycetota > Actinomycetes > Kitasatosporales > Streptomycetaceae > Streptomyces > Streptomyces sp. MS06. The sequence continues at coordinate 66,365 of NZ_JBJZOJ010000015.1, read as the reverse complement.
GTAGAAGCCCTGGATCAGGTGCTCCTTGCCCGCGAAGTAGTAGTAGGCGTTGCCGACGGAGACGCCGGCCTCCTGGGCGATGGCCCGCATCGTGGTCCTGTCGTAGCCGCGTTCCTGGAACAGCCGCATGGCCGTCTCCAGGATCAGCGCGCGGGTCTGCTCGGACTTGCTGGGGCCGGCTCCCGCTGCGGGGCCGTCGTTCTTCGCGGACACGGGAAGAGAGCCTAACCAGTCGGGCAGGCCCCGTCGCGGTCCGCTGCACGCCACGTCCGCCCCTGCCGGGGGTCGTGGGCGCGTCCGCCGGAGCGGCGGTGGTCGTTCCCGCCCCTCGACCGTCCCCGCGAGGATGTTCGCAGTCGACGCGCTCACGGGTCGTCGGCCGGCTCGGGACGTGATCCGCAGCCGGGCGCGGTCGGCCCGTCCGTGCTCCACCTGCACTGCGGTCGGTCGCAGCGGCAGGTCCAGATCGGCACGGCCACCACCGGCGTGCCGGCGTCAACCGGCTGTCACCCCGCAGCCCGGTTGGCCCGATCGCCGACTACGAAGACTTTGTGCGAGCCGAGGGCCACACCCGTCGTCGAATGGGATAATCAGCGGTGTGACCCGGGCCGCTGCATGGTCCGGGTCACACCTGTCTCAACCGCCGGGCTTCGCCGGCTTCACGACCTCAGCAGTAATAGACACCCTGGAAGCTCGCGGTGGCAGCGACGGTTTCCTTACGCCAGCCGCCGTAGCCGCCGATGGTGGTGCAGGGGCCATCGACGTGATAAGCCCAGTTGAACCGCACCCGGATGCTGTGGGTGCAGTTGTTGGTGACCTTTGCCGTGGTGGTGACCCAGCCGCTGCTCACGCTGTAGCTCACACATGAGGGAATGCTCGCGGCGCTGGCCGGTGCGACGGCCAGCCCGCCCAAGGCGGCCGAAGCGCCCGGCGCAACGGCCGCAGTGCGAGTCGCGGTTCGCTTCACTAATGACACCAGTTCTCCTTCTTGAGGCGGAAATTCATGGGTTCGGGCGACCCATGCGAACAGGCTAACGCCGGAATTGTCATGTCCGCAGAGAAGATCCAAAGGGGAATGAATCGTTCCCTCGGATTTGCTGAAACCGTGCATTCTGGCCAAAACAAAGTCTTTGCGCCCAGACGGCGTTCATGTCACAGTCGTGCGCCCCGATTGGCTGAAGAGTTCTGACGCCTGCGTGAACCGATGAGGGGTCTCGGCCCGATAGGGGAGCGTGATGGCAGATGAGAGCCGCAGCAGCAGCGACGCACTGTTGCTGTTGCGAGCCGCAGAGGGGGATCAGCGGGCCTTCGAGATCTTCTACCGGCGGCACGCCTGCTGGCTGATTGTGCGTCTGCAGTCCCGCTGCCCGGACTCGGCCATCGTCGACGATGTGCTCCAGGAGGCGTTCCTGGGTGCTTGGACCGGTGCGGGGCGGTTCCGGGCGCAGAGCGAGGACGGTCAGGCGGGCGCCTGGCTGTGGCGGATCGCCGAGCGGCGTCTCGCCGAACACGGACGCCGCAACAACAGTCGGCTCCGCCTGCTGCAACGACTCTCCCGCTTCCGGCCTCAGTACGCCGTCGAACCCTCCGCCGAGGCCGTCGCCCTGGACCTGCGCACAGGGCCCGAGTTGGACGCTGCGCTCGACGGCCTTCCGCCGGAGCTGCGCGAGGTTCTGCAGGCCACTTTGGTGGACGGGCGTACCACTCGGGAGACTGCCGAACTCCTGCGGTTGCCCGAGGGAACCGTGAAGACCCGCGCGATGCGGGCCAGACGCCGACTCAAGGAGGCACTGTCGTGAACCGGCCCTCCCCGCCCAGCTCCGCAGGAACTTCGCCTCCTCCCCTCCCCAAAGGGCCGGGTATCCACGAAGGAGAGACCCGATGAACGACGACCCCGCTCTGCAGGCGCGGGTGGACGCGGGCTGGACGCGGCTGGCGGAGCGCATCGAAACCGTGGAGTCCGAACCGTGGCGCCGTCCGTCCGAGCGGCTGCTGCTCCGTCTGGGGGTACCCGAACATGCCGCCAGGCTTGCTCTGGCGACTCCGGTGCTGCGCCGGTCCTGGCTGGTGGCGACGGGCATGACGGTGGCCTTCTCCGCCTGCGCTGCTCGGCTGACGGCGGCGGGGACGGGTGCTGTGGTCTTCCTCGCGGTGACACCGCTGCTGCCGCTGTTCGGCGTGGCGCTGAGCTACGGACCGGCCGTCGACCCGATGGGCGAACTCGCCCTTGTCGCACCGATGGACAGCCTGCGCAGGGTGCTGCTGCGAACCATCCCCACATCGGTGAGCGGCATCCTGGTGACCGCTCTCGGTGCGCTCGCCCTGCCGCAGGGGCCGGCGCTGCCGGGTTGGCTGCTGCCGTCGCTGGTGCTGACGTTGCTTGCGCTGTGCCTGTCGGCGTGGCTGACGACCGCCTCGGCGGTGGGGCTGACGCTACTGATGTGGGTTCTGCTGCTCGCGGCGACCACACGGGAGGGACCCACCTCCGGCTACTCGTCCCAACTGTTGACCACAACAGGCCAGTTGGCTCTCGCAGCCGCCGCCGTGGGGACGGCAGGTGCCCTGTTCCGGCTGCGTTCGCGGTTCGAGTACTGCCCGCGTGGGGACTTGCGGACCCGCCCGTTCAACACCTGACAAGAAGACCTGATATGGCTGTTTTCACCCCAATGCGCAGGCCTGTTGAAGCCGTCGGGTGCTCCCAGGGCTTCGGATTGCCGACCCACGCCTTCCCCGTTCATGGAGGACTCCGGTGACTTCTTCCCCGCCGCACCCCGTCGAGGTGCATGAACTGTCCCTGCACTACCGCAGCCACCAGGCGCTGGCCGGTGTGTCGTTCACCCTTCGGCCGGGCGTGACCGGTCTGCTGGGGCCGAACGGCGCGGGCAAGACGACACTGCTGCGGCTGCTGGCGACGGCACTGCGCCCGGACGGGGGCAGCCTGCGGGTGTTGGGGCACGACCCGCTGACCGGCGAGGGCCGGTTGGAGGTCCGCCGCCGACTGGGCTACCTCCCCCAGCATCCCGGCTTCTACCCGTCCTTCACCGCTCTCGACTTCGTGGACTACGTCGCGATCCTCAAGGAGCTCACAGACCGTCGGCAGCGCCGGGCCGAGGCGCAACGGGTGCTGGCCTCGGTGGGTCTGGCGGACCAGAGGCACAAGAAGATCAAAGCGCTGTCGGGCGGCATGAAGCAGCGGGTGGCGCTGGCGGCGGCACTGGTCGGAGACCCCGCGCTGCTGATCCTGGACGAGCCGACGGTCGGCCTGGACCCCGAACAGCGCTTGCGGTTCCGGGAACTCGTCGCCGAACTGGGTGAGGGGCGGACGGTGCTGCTGTCGACCCACCAGACGGAGGACGTGGCCGCACTGTGCCACCGGGTGATCGTGCTGGACGGGGGCCGGGTGCGCTTCGACGGGGAGCCCGCGCGGCTGGCGGGCGAGGCCGCGGGCCGGGTGTGGAGCAGCGCGGAGCGCGACCCGCACTCGCTGGCCGGCTGGCGGACGGGTGTCGGGTCCTATCGCAACATCGGCACGCCACCGCCGGAAGCAACGGTGCTGGAGCCGACCCTGGAGGACGGGTACCTGCTGCTCCTCGACGCGGCCTCGGCAGCGGGGGCCGCCGCGTGACGACCTCGACACAGCAAGATGCGCAGGAGTCGACCGGAGATCGGCGTCCGGTGGCGTCCAGGGCAGCGATCCTGGCGCTCGCACGGGTGGAGGCCCGGCGACTGCTGATGCATCCGGCGGTGCTCGCCGGGTTCGCGCTCTTCGTGGGACCTTGGCTCTACCAGTCGGTGACGGGGGATCGGGGCCACCGATATCCCGTGCTCCAGGACGCCTCCTGGTCCAGCCAGTTACTTCTGCTGCTGCCCGCGGCCGGGGTGGCGATCGCGGCCAGTCTCGGGGCGCTCCGGGAGCACCGGCACGGTGTGACCGAGCAGTTCGGGGTGCAGGTGCTCACCCCTGGCGCGCGGACCGCAGCGCACCTGCTGGCGCTGGCGCCGCCCGTGCTGGTGGCGGCCTTTCTGTCGGCCGCGCGTATCGGCTATCTGGCGGCGCAGCCGGGCGCGGCCGGTTCGGTGCGGTTCGCGGAGCTGGGCGCAGCGCCGCTGTGCGTGCTGCTCGCCGGGGCCGTGGGCGTGCTGGCGGCCCGGTTGAGTACGTCGCCGGTGACTGCGCCGCTGGCCGTGGTGGGGCTTGCGGTCTTCACCCTCGCGGCGGCGGTGAACAGCACCTCGAACTGGCGCTGGCTGGCGCCGGTCACGGTGGAGCCGGAGACGGCGGCGCCGCTCCCGATGGCCGCGCTGTGGCGGCCCGCAGGCTGGCATCTGTTGTGGCTGGCGGGGGTGGCGGCGGTGCTGAGCGGTTCGGCGCTGCGGCGGGCCGGGGCCCGGGGCTGGTGGTTCCGCGGCACAGTGGTGTGTGGCGCGTCCGGAGCGCTGCTGGCGGCGTCCATGCAGTTGGGCGGGGTCCCGAGCCAGGTGGCTCACCAGCGGGCGGAGCTGACGCTGCATCCTGCGGCGACGCAGAGCTGCGAGGAGCACGGAAGAGTGACGTACTGTGCGTTCCCCGGCTTCCAGGCCTGGATCCCGGCCTGGGGACAGGTGGCCTCAGGTGTGCTGGCGCAGGTCCCGACGCAGGTGGCGGGGGAGCGGTACGCGGTGCGGCAGAGAATCATGTGGACGGCTTCGGGCGACGGTTCATCGGTGGTTCCACCGTTCGCGACGTGGCGTAAGGAGGATGCGGCGGCGAGGACGGCCGGGGCGGTGACGGTCGGCACGCTGTGGGGTGACGGGTCGTCGGCCGGCGACACGGCGTCCGACGAGGTCGCCGGGTTCGCGACGCGCTTCGCGTACCGGGTGGTCAGCGGAGTTCCGGCGGAGGGGGAACGCATCACCCTGCTCTGCCGCTCGCGAGCGGCGGTGACGCTGTGGCTCGCGGGCCAGTCGACGCCGGGATCGCGCCAGGCGCTGAGGTCCTCGGTGTCGCGTTCGTCCGGCGGCTTGGCGTTCCCGCTGCTCGGGTCCGCCTCCGGGCTGGCGTTCCAAGCGAGGTCGGAGCAGTTGGCACTCAGCCTGCTGGACCGTCCGTCGAACGAGGTGGGTGCCCGGCTGCGCGCGAACTGGGCGCTGCTGACGTCGCCGGAGACGTCTGTGGACGAAGCGGCACGACTGCTCGGAGTTCCGGCCCCGGCCGCGTCCGAGGTAGCGGGTGAAGCATGCTCCTAGCCGAGCGGCTCGCGGCGGATCGGCCCAGGCCCGGCCGCACTCGGATGGCGCTGGCGCTGCTGCGGCCCTCACTGCGGGCGATGCGCCTGGCGCCGTTGGCGGGCGGGGTGGTGGTGGCGCTGGCGCTGGCCGTGCTGCCGAATGCGGTGGGACTGACCTTGAGCCTGCCGCAGGCAGTGCTGTTCCTGCGGGGCACTGCGGTGGCGCTGGCGCTGGGGCTGGCGTTCGTGCTGGATGACCCGGCGACCGCGACGACGGAGGTGCTGCCGGTGTCGGCGCGGCTGCGCCGCCTGGTCCGGCTCGCGCCGGTGCTCGTGGTGGCGGGAGCGGTCTGGGAGATCAGCTGGTTGACGATGCGTCAGAGTACCGCCGGGCTTCCTGCGGACCTCGGGTGGGAGGGGGCGGGCATCGCCGCCCTGACGCTGGCGATCGCGGCATGGACTTCTGTGGGGGGTGTGGCCGCTGCCCCGGCCCTGCTCCTGCTGGTCCTGGCTGCGGCCTTCGCCCCGGACGCTGTGGCTCCGTTCCCGGCGCCCCGCTCGCCGCAGTGGGGCGAAACGCACGTCGTCTGGGCTGTCGTGACCGCCCTCGCCGTGATCGCTCTCGGCGCCGCGGGCGACGAGCGGAACGGGTGAGGCGGGCTCGTCCGGCCCGGGAAGGAACGTGCCGGGTCAGCCACGCCGTGCCAGCTCCGGTCGCTTGGTGTAGTCGGTGAAGCCGACGACGTTGCCCCACGGGTCGGCGATCTCGACCGTCCAGCCGGTGGCCGAGGAGAAGGGCTCGTCGAGCGGTGTGACTCCGGTGGCGGCCAGCCGGCGGGCCGCCGCCCGGGCGTCCGGCACCTCCAGCCAGATCCTCGGCGAGGGCCAGGGCGGCGGCCGGTGGCCCAGCCCGTCCTCCTGGCGCAGCAGGATGCCGGGTGTCTCGCCGCCGACCTGCAGCAGGGCGATGCCGGCCTCGTCGAAGCGGAAGCCGACCGCGAACCCGGCCCGCTCGTAGAAGGCCACCGCCCGGTCCAGGTCGCCGACCGGCAGCAGTACGTTGTCGAAACCGAGCAGTTCGTACGACTCGTCATCTGACATGCCGTCAGGGTAGGTGGATGATCGGCCGGAACCGGGGATTGCCCGGTCCGCGGCCCCGTGCCGCCGGCGCCGGTTACACCGCGTCGGCCCTGCGCGCGGCCCCTCCCCGGCCGTCCCCGGCCGTCCCCGGTCGTCCCCGGCCTCCCCGGCCCTCCCTGATCGTCCCCGGCCCTCCCCGGCCCCTCGGAAACGACCGGGGCCCCGCTCCCGCCGTGACGGCAGGAGCGGGGCCCCGGTCGGGGTACGGCGGAAGCCGTCAGTAGCGGCGCGTGATGAGGGCGCGCTTGACCTCCTGGATGGCCTTCGTGACCTCGATACCGCGCGGGCAGGCGTCCGTGCAGTTGAAGGTGGTGCGGCAGCGCCACACGCCCTCGCGGTCGTTCAGGATCTCCAGGCGCTGCTCCCCGGCCTCGTCGCGCGAGTCGAAGATGAAGCGGTGCGCGTTGACGATCGCGGCCGGGCCGAAGTACTGCCCGTCGTTCCAGAACACCGGGCACGAGGAGGTGCAGGCGGCGCACAGGATGCACTTGGTCGTGTCGTCGAAGCGCTCGCGGTCCTCGGCGGTCTGCAGGCGCTCGCGGGTCGGCTCGTTGCCGCCCTTGGTGATCAGGAAGGGCATCACGTCCCGGTACGCCTGGAAGAACGGCTCCATGTCCACGACCAGGTCCTTCAGGACCGTGAGGCCCTTGATGGGCTCGACCGTGATCGGCTTCTCCGGGTTGATGTCCTTGATCAGCGTCTTGCAGGCGAGGCGGTTCTTGCCGTTGATCCGCATCGCGTCGGAGCCGCAGATGCCGTGGGCGCAGGACCGGCGGAAGGTCAGCGAGCCGTCCACGTCCCACTTGATCTTGTGGAGGCCGTCGAGGACGCGCTCCTTGGGGTCGATCTCCAGCTGGAAGTCTTCCCAGGTCGACTCGGCCGAGACCTCCGGGTTGAACCGGCGGACGCGGAAGGTGACGGTGATGTTGGGGGACGCGGCGGACTCCGCCTCCACCTTGTCCAGAACGGGGGTTGCCATCAGTACTTACGCTCCATCGGCTGGTAGCGGGTCTGCACGACCGGCTTGTAGTCGAGACGGATCGACTCGGTGCCGTCGTCGCCCACCTCGCGGTACGCCATGGTGTGGCGCATGAAGTTGACGTCGTCGCGGTTCGGGTAGTCCTCGCGGTAGTGACCGCCGCGGGACTCCTTGCGGGCCAGCGCGGAGACGGCCATGACCTCGGCCAGGTCCAGCAGGTTGCCCAGCTCGACGGCCTCCAGCAGGTCCGTGTTGAACCGCTTGCCCTTGTCCTGGATCGCCACGTTCTTGTAGCGCTCGCGCAGCTCGGCGATCTTCTCGACGGCCGTCTTGATCGTCTGCTCGGTGCGGAACACCATGACGTTGGCGTCCATGGTGTCCTGCAGTTCGCGGCGCAGCGTCGCGACCCGCTCGGTGCCCGTGGAGTCGCGCAGCCGCTCGATCTGCTCGACCACCAGCGACTCCGGGTCCTCCGGAAGCTCGACGAAGTCCGCGCCCTCCGCGTACTCGGCGGCGGCGATGCCGGCGCGGCGGCCGAAGACGTTGATGTCGAGCAGCGAGTTGGTGCCCAGCCGGTTGGCGCCGTGCACCGACACGCAGGCGACCTCGCCGGCCGCGTACAGGCCCGGGACGACGGTCGTGTTGTCCGCGAGCACCTCGCCCTGGACGTTGGTCGGGATGCCGCCCATGGCGTAGTGCGCGGTGGGCTGGATCGGGATCGGGTCGGTGTACGGCTCGATCCCGAGGTAGGTGCGGGCGAACTCGGTGATGTCCGGAAGCTTGGCGTCCAGCTGCTCCGGGGGCAGGTGGGTGAGGTCCAGGTAGACGTGGTCGCCCTCGGGGCCGCAGCCGCGGCCCTCGCGGATCTCGGTGTAGATGGAGCGGGAGACGACGTCGCGGGAGGCGAGGTCCTTCATGACCGGCGCGTACTTCTCCATGAAGCGCTCGCCGTCCTTGTTGCGGAGGATGCCGCCCTCACCGCGGGCACCCTCGGTGAGCAGGATGCCCATCCGCCAGATGCCGGTCGGGTGGAACTGGAAGAACTCCATGTCCTCCAGCGGCAGGCCCCGCCGGTAGACGGCCGCCTGGCCGTCGCCGGTCAGCGTGTGCGCGTTCGAGGTCACCTTGAAGAACTTGCCGGTGCCGCCGGAGGCGTAGATCACGGCCTTCGCCCGGAAGATGTGGATCTCGCCGGTGGCCAGCTCGTAGGCGACCACGCCGGCGGACCGCTTGACGCCGTCGACCTCGATCATGAGCTGGTCGAGGACGTAGAACTCGTTGTAGAACTCCACACCCTCCTTGACGCAGTTCTGGTAGAGCGTCTGGAGGATCATGTGGCCGGTGCGGTCGGCCGCGTAGCAGGAGCGGCGGACCGGGGCCTCGCCGTGGTTGCGGCTGTGACCGCCGAAGCGGCGCTGGTCGATGGTGCCGTTCGGGGTCCGGTTGAACGGCAGGCCCATCTTCTCCAGGTCGAGGACGGCGTCGATGGCCTCCTTCGCCAGGATCTCGGCGGCGTCCTGGTCGACCAGGTAGTCACCGCCCTTGACCGTGTCGAAGGTGTGCCACTCCCAGTTGTCCTCCTCCACGTTGGCGAGCGCGGCGGCCATGCCGCCCTGCGCGGCGCCGGTGTGGGACCGGGTGGGGTAGAGCTTCGTCAGGACGGCCGTGCGGCTGCGCTTGGTCGCCTCGATGGCGGCCCGCATACCGGCGCCGCCGGCGCCGACGATGACGGTGTCGTACTTGTGGATCTTCATGATTCTCGCAACCCCGTGCCTAGCGGATGTTCGGGTCGAAGGTGAAGATCACCAGCGTGCCCAGCAGGATGGTGAACACCGTGGCGGTGTAGAGCAGCGCCTTCAGCCACAGCCGGGTGTTGGCGCGTTCCGCGTAGTCGTTGACGACCGTGCGCAGTCCGTTGGCGCCGTGCAGCATGGCCAGCCACAGCATCAGCAGGTCCCAGACCTGCCAGAACGGGGACGCCCAGCGGCCCGCCACGAAGGCGAACCCGATCTTGGTGACGCCGCCGTCCAGCACGAGCTGGATGACCAGGTGGCCGATGACCAGCAGCACCAGCACGATGCCGGACAGGCGCATGAACAGCCAGGCCGCCATCTCGAAGTTGCCGCGGCCCGACCTGCCGGTCTTCACGGTGCGCTTGCGCGGGGCCTCGATGAGGGGCGCGGGGTTGTCGACGGAGTAGAGGGGGCCGCCCTCGACCGGGCCGACGCCGGCAGCGGTGGTTTCAGTGGTGGACATGCGCGTCAGCTCCCGAACAGTTCACGAGCGGCGTGGCCGAGGACGGGGTAGATCGCCCCGAGCATCAGCACGAGCCACAGGCCTACGGCGGCCCAGAGCATCTGCTTCTGGTAGCGCGGGCCCTTCGACCAGAAGTCGACGGCGATGACGCGCAGGCCGTTGAGCGCGTGGAAGAGGACGGCAGCCACCAGGCCGTACTCGAGTACGGCGACGACGGGCGTCTTGTACGTGGCGACGACCCTGTCGTAGTCGTCGGGAGAGACGCGGACGAGTGCGGTGTCCAGCACGTGAACGAACAGGAAGAAGAAAATGAGGACGCCGGTGACTCGGTGAGCCACCCAGGACCACATTCCTTCCCGGCCGCGGTACAGCGTTCCAGCCGGCACGGAATTTCCTCCGGGAGCGGGGATTGGGGCCGCGCCGGCTTGTGCTGTCGGTCGGGCCCGGCCGGGTACGGTCCACCGGCCCCCAGCATGGTAGCCATGCACTGCCGCCGGCCTTACGGGGGGCCTACCTGTGTGATCAAACTGGCACCGGACGGACTACCGCGGCACGCCTTCCGGGGCCTGTGCGTCGCCCAGCGCCCGCACCAGCCGCTGTCTGGCCAGTCGCCGCAGCTCCTCCGCCGCCAGGACCCGCTCCTCCTCCGCGTCGTGGGCGAGCCGCGACCGGACACCCTCCAGGACGCGGTCCAATACCTCGGTCGGGGGAACCCCGTCCAGACAGATGACGAACGCGTGTCCGAATCGGGCCTCGTATGCCGCGTTCGCCGCGCTCAGGGCGGTGTGCGCCGCCCCGTACGTGCCGTCCGGCAGCGTCGGCAGGGACTCGGCCGCCAGGGCCTCCGCGAGGTCGGCGGGCACCAGGTCGTACGCCGCCTCGTCGGCCGCGGCCAGCAGGGAGCCGAGATCCGGGTAGGGGCGGTGGTCGGCCACCCGGCGCGCCCACCGGAGGCTGCGGAGGCAGCCGAGGAGGGTGCGCCGGGCCCGCTCGTCGGCCGCGGCGTTGAAGGCGTCCAGCGCGCGGGGGCGCCGCGGCAGGCGCGGCTGTTCGGGCAGGGCGGGTATGGCGATGCGGCCGGGGAGCGGGGGAAGACGGTGCGCAGGCAGCGTGAGTCCTCGGCGTGGGGTGGGAAGGCCGGCGGGGGCACAGATGAGAGTCGTGCCACAGCTTATCGAGAGTGGTCATGATGTATCCGATGGATACCCGGATATCACCCGGACGAGAGAGTTTCGGAACGTGCGGTGGACGGCGTGGTGGACGCCGGGAACGTAGGTTGGCGGCGTGAGTCAGCACAGGCGCAGGGTCCCGAACCGGAATCTCCCGAGGAGGCGGCTGGTCGTCGCGGCGGTGTTCGCCGTGATCGTCGCGTTGGGCGTCGGGCTCGGCGTGTGGGCCTCCGGGGACGACGGCGGTCCCGCGGGGCAGGCCGGGCGGCAGCCGTCCGCAGTCCCTTCCACCGGCCGGGCCGGTTCGCCGAGTCCGAGCCCGACGCGCTCCTACCCGCTGTCGAAGACCCCGCGCACCATCCCCGCCGTACGCGAGCACACCCCTGCCCGCGGTCCGGGATGGCGCCCCGCGAAGGGGGAGCGGGTGGTGGTGGACGACGCCGCACTCGCCGACGAGGGCCGGCTCATCGCGAGCGAGCTGGGACTGTCCTACGCGGGCGAGTCGGACGAGGTGCGCACCGGCGACGTACGGCTGGCGCTGGAGGGCGGCGCGGGCGGCGGCCCGGAGTCGTACACCCTGACGGTGCGCGGCGGCCGCGTGGTGATCAGCGGGCCCGGTGAGGCGGGCGTCTTCTACGGCACCCGCACCCTCAAGCAGGAGGTCCACGGCGGCGGTACCGCCCCCGAGGGCGTCGTCCACGACGCGCCGGCGAAACCGGTGCGCGGGTTCATGCTGGACATCGCCCGCAAGCCGTTCAGCGCCGCGTGGATCGAGGACCGGGTACGGGAGCTGGGCGATCTCAAGTTCAACGAGCTCGGCCTGCACTTCTCCGACGACCAGGGCTTCCGGATCGAGTCCGACACCCACCCCGAGATCGTCTCGAAGGACCACCTGACCAAGGCCCAGGTCAAGGAGATCGTCGACCTCGCGGCCGCCCGCCACATCACCGTCGTGCCCGAGATCGACTCGCCGGGGCACCTCGGCGCCGTGATCGACGCCCACCCCGGCCTCCAACTGCGCAACGTGCGCGGGCTGGCCGCACGCGGAGCCGTCGACATCTCCCAGGACGCGTCCGCGAAGATCGTCGACGATCTGCTCGACGAGTACTCCGGCCTCTTCCCCGGCGGTTCCTGGCACCTCGGCGGGGACGAGTACCAGGCCCTGATGGTGTCCCACCCCGAGACCAGCTACCCGCAGCTCGCGGCCGCCGCCCGCAAGGCCTACGGCTCCGGGGCGGGCATCGCCGACCTGGCCACCGGATGGCTGAACGACCGCGCGGACACCGTGCGCACCCCCGGCCGCACCCTGCGGGCCTGGAACGACGGCTTCTACCGCGGCACGTCCGTGAAACCGGCGAAGGACCTCCGCGTCGCCTACTGGACCGGCAAGGAGATCGGGGCCCGGCAGCCGGTGGAGTACCTCAAGGAGGGGCGCCGACTCGTCAACTACAACGACGAGTTCCTCTACTACGTGCTCGGCGAACCGAACACCTTCGTCTACCCGACCGGGCAGCGCATCTACGAGAAGTGGACCCCGCGCGTGCTGCGGGGCACTACGGCGGTACCGGCGCAGTACGACGACCAGATCCTCGGCGGGACCTTCGCCGTCTGGTGCGACCTGGCGAACTCCCAGACGCAGGCCCAGGTCGCGGCCGGGATCCGGATGCCGCTGCGGGCCACCGCGCAGAAGCTGTGGGACGCGGGGTGGCCGCCGCTCACCTGGACGCAGTTCCGCGCCCTGGCGGACCGCCTGGGCTGAGCGGCCCCCACCCACCCGGTGTCCCGGCGTCCCGCCGTCGGTCCGCGTACCGGGCGCGGCTCCCCTCCGGCTGTGATCCGGAGGCGGCCGCGATCCGGAGGCGGCCGCGATCCGGAAGGTGCCGCCCCTCCCTCCGGCCGCGATTCGCGGGTTCGGCGCGCCGTTCGCCCGAGGCGATCGGTTGGCCGAAATTCTTCGGTTCCGCCCCCGGGGCACCTTCAGCGTGGTACCCCTGTGACACTACTGGGTCATTGCACGCAGTAAGGGGAAGTGTGGGCTCCGTATAGAGATGGCGCCCCGTCGAGGGAGGCGTGGATGAGCCTGGTGGATCTCATCGCTCAGGCCGACGAGCGCGGACTGGCTGCGAGCGGATTGGCTTGTTTGGATCGGTGCGTGCCCCTGCTGGGTGGGGACGACGAAACCCTGCGCCCGGTGTGGGGCGGCCTCGCCCAGGGGGCTCCCGCAGACGCCTGGGAGACCGCGCTGGAACAGGTGCGCGGCAAGCTCGCCGGGGCGGACGCGGCCGCCGCCGGGGAGGACGAGGCGGTGCTGCTCGCGGGGCGGATGCTCGCGGCGGCCCCTGACGACCGGTCGGCCGCCGGGGTGCGGGAGTGGGCCGACGCCTGCTCGGTCGCCTCCCTCCAGATCCACCGGCTGCTCGACCCCGCCGAGGACGACGCGCCGGTCGACTCGCGCCGGCAGGGCCGTACGGACGGCATGTCCCCGCTGGTCGCCGCCGAGCTGCGCCGACAGATCACCGTGCTGGAACTCCTCGCCGACCACGGTGCGGCCGGGCTGCGGCCCGCTCTGGAGGTGTCCACCGAAGGGCGCCGGGTACTGCGGGCGGCGGTGTCCCGCCGCACCAGGCTGCGCGGCTGAACCCGTGCCCGCGGCGGCGGCCACCGCCGGCATGCCCGCAGCCCGTGCCGCGGCTGCGCCCGCCGGGACGGCAGCGCCCGCCGAGAAGGCTGCCTCCGTCACAGCGGCAGTCCTCCCGCGGTGCGGGGTGCGCGCGCCCGCAGGACGCCGCCCGGCCCCGGCGGGCCGTACCGGTCCGGCGCGGCGCGGACATGCCGTCCGGCCCCCGGATCGTCGCGGCGGGGGCGGCGGTGGCGGTGGCCTCGGTGTCCGCCGGTGCCGCCGCCCGCTCCCGGGGCGGCACCCCGCGCTCGGAGTGACTCCTTCCTCCGCTCACCCCAGCGCACCGGAGGCCGAGAACGTCACCCGCCCGTCCGCACCGCCGGCCGGAGCGGTCCCGCCGCGCCCCGAGCGCCGGAGCCCGAGCCCGCCACCGCCCGAGCGGCGGCTGCGCTCGTCCCGCTGCCCCCGCTGCCCCCGCTGCCCCCGCAGGGCAGGGCGCACGGCGCGTTCCGCGGGGGTGCGGAGGTGCGCGGCGGAGCCCTGGCGGTGCGCACCGGTCGCCGGGTGCCGACGGCGTCAGGGTGACGGATCCGCCGGCCGCAACGCTCTGCGAATGTGACTACGACACCACAGGAGACCAGGACCCCGGCGGCGGCGAGACCTGCGCGGTGGGCGGCAGACACGGTCACGGCGATGCGCGAGGGCGCCGGGCTGCACCTCGACTACTCGGCGCAGAGCCTGTGGCGTGTGGACCGGACGATCTCCGAGATACGCCGGGACGGCGCACCCCTCGCGGCCGTGCAGCACACGCTGCGCGGCTTCGGCGCCTACGCGGGCGAGGTCATCGTGCGCCAGGCCGGCGCCCAGTGGTGGGCGGCGGACGGCGGCCACCGGGTGCGCACCCAGGACGGCAGCCTGTGGGACCCGATCGAGGAGGCCCGGCGCTGCTTCGCCGGCCAGGGCTCACTGCGGCTGCTGTGCCGGGACGCCACCCGCGCGGCCGGCGGATGAGCGCAGGCCACTGCCGGCCGGGCCCGGGCGGCGCCCGCGTGCGGCGGCCCGGCGGACGTGCGAGCGGCGGGAAGGTTGTACGGCCGGCGCCCCCCTGCCGTGTGGCGAGGGACACTTCCGCAACCCGTGACGCCGCGCCGACCCCGCCCGCTGGGACTTGCGGGGGAGATGTCGCAGATCCCCGAGCCGAGTGGAGGGACGAGCGGCCATGAGCGCAGTGCAGGAACGACTCCCGTGCGCGGCGGGCATGCGGGCCCACGCAGCCGCCTTCGTCGCGCGGGCCACCGCCCGGAGCCGGCTGCCGCTCGACTACTCCGTGCCCAGTCTGCGCGTCGTCGACCACCTGCTCGACGGGCTGCGCAAGGGAGGCGCCGACCGCGACCGCGCGGCCGGCGCCCTCTTCGGTCTGGGAGCGTACGTCGGCGAGGTGCTGGTGCGCCGGGCCGGAGCGGTCTGGGTCGACTTCGACGTCGAGCAGCGGGCCTACTTCGGTCAGCGGGTCGGCGTGCGGATGCCGGACGGGCGGGTGTGGAACCCGCTCGGCAAGGTCGCCAACCGCCTCGCCTGCGGCGGTCCGGAGGAGTCGCTGCAGACCTTCTATCTGACCCTGCACGGCAGGGCCCGACGGACGGACGGCTGCTGACCGGGCCACCGGCGCTCCGCACCGTCTCCGGCGACGACGGGCCCGTCGTCCCGGGCGACGACGGGCCCGTCGTCCCCGCCCGGACCGGTGCCGCCGCGTCGCCGCGGCGGCACGGACGGAGGGGTGCGCAACCGGGGCCCTGTGACACTTATGTGAGCCCGGACGCTGATGATCGTGAGGGTACGGACGCCAACGGAGGACACGGCACGGCGGGGGACACGCCCCCACTGCGGCCACGACACGGTGGTCGGCACATCGGTATGAACGAGGACGGTCTTGGGCCAGCAAGGCAAGCCCCGGCGCGTACAGGCTTACGACGGGGAGTTGGGCGCGGCGGTTGCGCGGGCCCAGGAGGGGGACGAGGCCGCCTTCACGGCGGCCTACCGGCTCGTGCATCCGGGCCTGCTCGGATATCTGCGCGGGCTGGTCGGGGATGACGCCGAGGACGTCGCCTCGGACGCCTGGCTGGAGATCGCCCGTGACCTCGGACGGTTCAGAGGCGACGGGGCCGGGTTCCGCGGCTGGACGGCCACCATCGCCCGCCACCGTGCGCTGGACCATCTGCGCCGCCAGCGGGTGCGTCCCCGGCCGACCCAGTTGGAGGCGGACGTGCTGGACCTGCCCGGACCGCACAGCACCCACGACCAGGCGTTGGAGTCGCTCTCCACGGAACGCGCGCTCGACCTGGTGCGGGGCCTGCCGCGCGACCAGGCCGAGGCGGTGCTGCTGCGGGTCGTCGTCGGCCTGGAGGGCCCGGCCGCCGCACGTGTTCTGGGCAAGCGCCCCGGAGCCGTGCGCACCGCCGCCTACCGGGGTCTGAAACGCTTGGCCCGCGAGCTGGGCACGACCGGCCGGCGCGCCGGTGTGACGGATGAGGCGCCGCGGACGCTGGGGGAGTCGACATGACCGCCACCGGCCCCCGCGGCTGCCGGGGCGAAGCGGGCAGCGGCGCCCCGGCGCGGGCGCGCACCATCGGCCGCGACCGCGTGGGCTGCCTTCGGGGCAGGTCGCTCGCGAGTACCGCAGGGCCCGCAAGGGCCGGAGAACACCGAGACCGGACAGGGACGGAACAGACATGGGTGAACGGCTGAGCGGCCACGGCATCCCCGGCCGTCGGCGTGCGCAGCCGGACGACGCCGGGCCCGGGGTGGTCCAGGACCACGCCGGACTGGAGGCTCTGATCGCCTCGGCGATGCGGCGGGACACCGGTGACGCAGGCGCCGAACGGCGAGCGGTGGCCGCCTTCCGGGAAGCCCGGGAGAGCGGGGCGCACCGGACCCGCACCCGGCGCCGCGACGACTGGCGACCCGAGCGGCAGGGCACCCGCCGCACGGTCCGGGCAGGCCTGTCGGTGCTGGCGGCGAGCCTCACCCTGGGCGGCGTGGCCTACGCCGCGATCGGCGGTCCGTACGGCGCCGGCGCCGACGACCCGGGCGGGCGGCCCGGCACGAGCAGCACGGAGCGGCCTGGCACCGCGTCCCCGGCCGCCTCCCCGGCCGCGTCCGGAGCCGGGGTCGGAGCCGGGGTCGAGGACGGCGGCGGAACGCCCGAGCCCCCGGACAGTGCCCAGGACAGTGCCCAGGACATCGAGGCCCGCTGCCGCGCCTACGCGCAGGTGAAGGACCCGGCGCGGGCGGCGGACGCGAAGGCCTGGCAGCAGCTGGTGGCCGCAGCGGGCGGCGCCGACGAGGTCGACGCCTACTGCGCCCGGCAGACCGCGCAGCCGTCGGAGACGCCGTCGGCCGCGCGCGGCAACTCGGACCGGGCCGCCTCACACCTGCCGACGGCCGGGGCTTCCCTTCCCCCCGCGGCGACGAACGCGCCCACCGAGGCCGGCACCGGTATCGGCGCGGGGAACGCGGACGGGACGCCGGACCCCCGCCCGAGCGGCACCGGCAAGCGGCCCTAGCGGAGGGGTCCGGCCCGCCCTCGGGGCCGTCACCTGGCCCCGCGGAGTCGCGACGGGCCTCCGGCGCGCCCACGCCCTGCCGCCCGGCGGCGCTGCCGGACGGACAGCCCGGCCCGATCGGATCGGCGAGGTCGGCGACCGGCCGCCCGGAGGAAGCAAGAGGTCGTCGTCCCCGCCACGGCCGCGGGCGAGGGCCCGCAGGCCTTCCGCGCGGGGATCGTACGTGCCCGGCGAGTCAGGCCGGCCGCCGTCCGTCAGGGGACGGGCGGCTCCGGGGCGGGCCCGACGCATCGTGCGGACGGGAACGGGCCGACGGGGCCCCTGGCGTCGGGTGCCCGGCCGGTGGGTCGCCACTGGGGCGTTCGGCCGCGGACTCCGCGCAACGACGCAGTTCGGAGCGGTGGAACCGAGGCAACGGCCGAGGCCGCCACCCCCCACAGGAGAGGCCCCGGCCGTCGCGCGGCACGGGCCGCGCGGCGGCCCGTACTCCCTACAGCGCCGCGAGTGCGTTTTGTGTCACACCCCACCGTGTCACGAGTTAGTTGCATCCTGTACTGACATGGACGGGTAGTGGTTTCACGCCGTAACGTGCATTTCGCACCGTGCTGTGGGGGCGGCCGGGCTACCGCAGTGACCTGCGGTCCTGCAAACGACCAATGATCGAGGAACACAGGTGCTGGGGGACGACGCGGAGTTGACTGCCGCGGTGCTTGCGGCGCAGGGCGGGGACGAGACCGCGTTCCGTACCGTGTACCGCGCGGTGCATCCGCGGTTGCTCGGGTACGTCCGGACACTCGTCGGCGACATCGACGCCGAGGACGTCGCATCCGAGGCGTGGCTGCAGATCGCGCGCGACCTCGCACGGTTCGACGGGGACGCGGACCGCTTCCGCGGCTGGGCCGCCCGGATCGCCCGCAACCGCGCCCTGGACCACATACGCATGCGCGGCCGCCGTCCCGCCATCGGCGGCGACGAGACGGAGCTGGCCGACCGGCCCGCCGCGTGCGACACCGCCGGAGAGGCCATCGAGACCCTGGCCACCGACCGCGCCCTCACCCTCATCGCCCGGCTGCCGCAGGACCAGGCCGAGGCCGTCGTGCTGCGGGTGGTCATGGGCCTGGACGCGAAGACCGCGGCCGAGACGCTCGGCAAGCGGCCCGGAGCGGTCCGCACGGCCGCCCACCGCGGGCTGAAGAAGCTCGCCGACCTCCTGGGCGGCAGCCCGGACGGCGATCCGGAATCGGCGGGAGCGCTCGACGCGCTGCCCGCTCCGCGAGAACCGCGCGGCCGCGCGGTGACGTCCGCCGGTGTGACGCATCCATGCGTGCGGACGCAGAAGGACATGTGATGGCCGACGAGCAGTACAGGTGGCTGGACCGCGGGACAGCCGAGCGGTTGCTGCGCGGCGAACCACTGGACGCCGTCGAGCCCCGGGCCCGCAACGAGGCCGAACGGCTGGCCGAGACCCTCCGGGAACTGGCCGCCACATCGGCTCCCACCTGCAGCGAATCCCCCGGCGAGGCCGCCGCGTTGGCCGCCTTCCGCGCCGCCCGCGACGACGGCCGCCCTCCTCTGCGGACGGACGGAACGGCCCCGTCCGCTGACGTCGGCGACGCCGGGGTCATCCAGCTCGGTGCCGCCTCCGGCACACCCGGCCGACCGCGCTGGGGCCGGCGGGTGCGGCTGGGGCTCGCCGCCGCGGTGACCGTCGGCATGGCCGGCGGTGTCGCGGTCGCGGCGGGAAGCGGAGTGATCTCCACGTCGTTCCCCGGCATCGGTCCGGAGCGCCCCGACTCCTCCGTCTCGGCCGCCGACACCCCCGGACCCGTCCGGTCGACGCCGTCCGCGCCCGCATCGGACGGCACCGGCGGCACGGCCGGGGCGGACGGCGGCGCCACGGCGCCCCCCGTCCCCGCCCCCGCCCGCGGCACCACCGGCAGCGGGCTGCCCCGGGCCCGCGAGTCCGGCACCCCCGTTCGGGGAGACGCCTCCTGGCGCACGGTCACCGACGCCTGCCGCGACGTACGGGCCGGGCGGCGACTGGACGCCGAGCGGCGCCGCACCCTGGAGGGAGCGGCCGGCAGCGCCGGCCGCGTCACCACGTACTGCCGGACCGTCCTGTCCGGGTCCGGGTCCGGGAACGGCGAGGAGGGCTCCGGCGGTACCGCGAGCGGCTCGGCCGGCACCGAAGGCGGGGGCGGCGACTCGGCGGCCGGCGGCGACGCCGGAGGCGGCGACGGCAAGGGCGGCCGGGGCGACGACGAGGACCGCGGCTCGTCCGGAGACCGCGGCCACCGGGATGCCGCGACGAGTGGCGGGAGCGGTGGGAGCGCCGGCCGGGACGGGCACGGCTCCGCGGGCGCGGGCGGCGGGAACGGCGAGGGCGGCCGGGGGCACGGCCGCCGGTCCGGATGAAGAGGACACCTGCCCCGTCCCGTGGCTCCGCCCTCGCCCGAGCCCGCTCAACACCTTGCTGACCTGCGAATTCGCGAACGCCGAGATTTTTTTCGGCTCGGGTGTGACGTTTTCCGGGGCCCGTGCGCAGTAATGAGTGAGCCGACTGGTCATCGGCCTCGCACAGAGCCGGGGTTCCCCCCGTACCCACGGCTCGTGCACTCGGCGCGGGCGGGGCACGTTCCCCCGGTCCCGCCCGCGCCCCGCATCCCCCTCCCCACCCGGCGCCCGTCACCGACGGTCCGCCCCGCCGCGCACCCGTTCGAGGAGTCGCGCGCTCGCCGCCCCGCCCCCTGCGCCCGCACCGTCGGGACGCCCGTTCGCCGCCCGGGCCGTGCGCTCTCACCACCGCCGCGGCCGACGGTTCCCCGGACGTGCCGAGTCGCGCACGACACTGCACCGTTGTGAGCAAGGTCCCAGCGTGGGGCACTGCACCCGGCGCGCGGGCGCCGATACAGTCCGTGGCGAGGGTCCCCCTGTACCGACCAGTAACACAGCAGCGCGGAGGCAAGCATGACACGCGAGTCGGAGTCCGGACTGCCCATCGAGCCGGTCCAGGGACCGGCGTCGCTGGAGGGCTGGGACCCGGCGGAGAAGCTGGGCGAGCCCGGCTCGTACCCCTTCACGCGCGGCGTGTACCCGACGATGTACACCGGTCGCCCCTGGACGATGCGCCAGTACGCCGGCTTCGGCACCGCGACGGAGTCCAACGCCCGGTACAAGCAGCTGATCGCCAACGGCACGATGGGCCTGTCCGTCGCCTTCGACCTGCCCACCCAGATGGGCCACGACTCCGACGCGCCGATCGCCAGCGGCGAGGTCGGCAAGGTCGGCGTGGCGATCGACTCGATCGACGACATGCGGGTGCTGTTCGGCGGGATCCCGCTGGACAAGGTGTCGACGTCGATGACGATCAACGCGCCGGCCGCGCTGCTGCTGCTCCTCTACCAACTGGTCGCGGAGGAGCAGGGGGTGCCCGCGGACAAGCTGACCGGCACCATCCAGAACGACGTGCTCAAGGAGTACATCGCCCGCGGCACGTACATCTTCCCGCCGAAGCCGTCGCTGCGGCTGATCGCGGACATCTTCAAGTACTGCCGGGCCGAGATCCCGAAGTGGAACACGATTTCCATCTCCGGCTACCACATGGCGGAGGCGGGCGCCTCGCCCGCGCAGGAGATCGCCTTCACCCTGGCCGACGGCATCGAGTACGTGCGCACGGCCGTCGCGGCCGGCATGGACGTCGACGACTTCGCCCCGCGCCTGTCGTTCTTCTTCGTGTCCCGCACCACCGTGCTGGAGGAGGTCGCCAAGTTCCGTGCCGCCCGCCGCATCTGGGCGCGGGTGATGAAGGAGGAGTTCGGCGCGAAGAACCCGAAGTCGATGATGCTCCGCTTCCACACCCAGACCGCGGGCGTGCAGCTCACCGCGCAGCAGCCGGAGGTCAACCTGGTCCGGGTCGCGGTCCAGGGGCTGGCGGCGGTGCTCGGCGGCACCCAGTCGCTGCACACCAACTCCTTCGACGAGGCGATCGCGCTCCCCACGGACAAGAGCGCCCGCCTCGCCCTGCGCACCCAGCAGGTGCTCGCCTACGAGACCGACGTCACCGCCACCGTCGACCCCTTCGCCGGCTCCTACGTCATAGAGACGATGACGGACGACGTGGAGGCGGCGGCACTGGAACTGATGGCGAAGGTCGAGGACCTCGGCGGCGCCGTCAACGCGATCGAGCACGGCTTCCAGAAGAACGAGATCGAGCGCAACGCCTACCGGATCGCCCAGGAGACCGACGCCGGGGACCGGGTCGTCGTCGGCGTCAACCGCTTCCAGCTCGACGAGGAGGAGCCCTACGAGCCGCTCCGCGTCGACCCCGTCATCGAGGCCCAGCAGGCCGAACGCCTGGCGGCGCTGCGCGCGGAGCGCGACCAGCAGGCGGTGGACTCGGCTCTCGACGCGCTGCGGAAGGCCGCCGAGGGGGAGGACAACGTCCTGTACCCGATGAAGGACGCGCTGCGGGCGCGGGCGACCGTCGGAGAGGTCTGCAACGCGCTGCGGGAGGTGTGGGGCACCTACGTGCCCACCGACGCGTTCTGACCGCCTCACGCCCCCCCTCGCCCCTTCGGGGGCCGGGCGGGCCGGGCACCCCGGAGGGAGTGCGGTGTCGTACCTCCGTGCGACACTCCTGGCATGTTCGGCGTCACCGACCTCCCCACCTACCTCGCCGGCCTGGTCCTCATCGTCCTGCTGCCCGGCCCCAACTCGCTCTACGTCCTGTCCGTCGCCGCCCGCCGCGGAATCCGCGCCGGATACACCGCGGCGGCGGGCGTCTGGTGCGGGGACACCGTGCTGATGACGCTGTCGGCCGCCGGGGTCGCCTCCCTCCTCCAGGGCAACGCCCTGCTCTTCGGGATCGTGAAGTACGCGGGAGCGGGATACCTCACCTGGCTCGCCGTCGGCATGCTGCGCTCGGCGCGGGCGATGTGGCGGGCACGGCGGGAGCGCACCGCACCGGAGCCGCCGCCCGCCGCCCAGGACGCCGAGGAACGGCCTTACCGCCGGGCGCTGGTGGTCAGCCTGTTCAACCCGAAGGCGATCCTGTTCTTCGTCGCCTTCTTCGTGCAGTTCGTCGACCCGGGCTACGCCTACCCTGCGCTCTCCTTCGTCGTCCTCGGCACCCTCGCCCAGATCGCCAGCTTCCTCTACCTGAGCGCGCTGATATTCGGCGGCACCAGGCTCGCCGACGCCTTCCGCCGTCGCCGGCGCCTCGCCGCGGGAGCCACCTCCGCCGCGGGAGCGCTGTTCCTGGGCTTCGCGGTGAAGCTCTCACTGGCGAGCTCCTGACCCTGCGGGGCGCCACCACGCGGCGGTCGCGCCCCCGTCCCGGCGGGGCGGCACCCGATGCGCGCCGTGACGGGCGCGAGGCGGTCGGGCGTGAGGCGGAGTGCGAGGCAGGCGGTCGGGCGTGAGGCGGAGTGCGAGGCAGGCGGTCGGGCGTGCGCGCGAAGGCCGGGTCAGGGGCGCGCCCGCAGATAGCCCGAGTTGGCGACCTGGCCGAGGAACTCGAAGCGGGTCTCCGTGACCATGTGCTTGTCGAAGGCCTCCTCGATGCCCGGCCACTTGGGGTGCCCGAAGTCGTCCAGCACCACGATCCCGCCCGGCGCGGCGATCTGCTCGGCCCACTCCAGGTCGGCGGCCACCCCGGCGGCCGAGTGGTCGCCGTCGACGACGATCACGCCGTAGGACCGGTCCGACACCTTCGCGCGCAGCTCGGGGTCCTCCGAGAAGCCCTGCTCGATCCGGGCGGCGGCCCCGGCCTCGCCCGCCAGGGCCAGGTTGGTGCGCACCGCGGCCATCCGGACCGGGGTCCCCGTCGGGTCGGCGCTCTCCTTGGTGCCGGGCTGGAGCTGCAGGCCGGCGAGCGGGTCGACGATGGTCAGCCGCGGGACGCGCCCGGCGCGTTCCACCATGCGGATCAGCGCCGCGCCGAACATGCCGTAGAGGGTGCCGATCTCGAGGATGTCGTCGTTCGGCGGGTCGAGCAGCGGCACCGCCGCGAGCTTGCCGCAGATGTTCAGGGTGCCGCCCGCGATACGGCCGACGCCCAGCGACTCCAGCGCCGCCAGCAGCCGGAACGCCTGCGCGAGGTTCCGTTCGGAGCCCGCCCGGTCCCCGGTCACCTCCGCCAGCTCGTCGACCGCACGGTCGAGATGCACCTGGCCCGGGAGCCGGGACACCCCGCGTCCGGTGCCGTCGAGCAGGAGTTCCAGTGGGCGCTGGCGGTTGCGCAGCTCGGCCAGTTCGCGCTTCAGCTCGGCTATCTCACGCCGTGCTCCGTCGTCGGTGCGGTTCGCCGCGGAGCGCCGGATCTGCCGCTGGATCCGCTGATCGACGAGATCGGCGATCGGGCGCAGCGTACGCCGGGCCGTCTTCGTCCTGAGGAGTGCTCGCATCGCTTACGTGACCCTCACAGATATCAGGGGAAATGCCGCCCCGTACGCGGCACCCGGGAGGAGGAGAGGCACCGCGACGTACGGACGCGGTTGCCTCCAGTTCTGTGATTCAAGGAAGGGCGGCCACCCGGTCCGCCATGGAATTCCGGCAGAACCGGCAGTGGCGGCCGCGCGGCGGAAAGGCTGCCCGCCTTTCCACCGCCCCTCTTTTCGGAACGGCCGGCGGGCCGCGACGCCCGATTCCCCGGGACGCCGGGCTCCCCGGGAGTGCTTCCGCCGGTCATTCCCGCGGCTTCGCGAGGACCGAACGCAGTCTGGGGGTGAACCGCCGCTCCACGAACCGGTTCAGCAGCCAGGCCAGCAGCAGCATCGACGCCGCCGTCAGCACGAAGGTGGCGTACGACGGGACGCCCAGCCCGCGGTGCAGGCCCTCGATGACCACCCAGCCCAGATGCTCGTGCACCAGGTAGAACGGGTACGTCAGCGCACCCGCCACGGTCAGCCACCGCCAGTTCGCCCAGTCCAGCCAGCCCAGCCCGATCGCGGCGACGGCGAGGAAGGCCAGGGTGACGACCAGGATGATGCCGTAGGCGCTGCGGTAGGAGAACTGGTCCGCCTGCCAGGGGTGCCAGTGGGTGCGGACCGCGGCGTACTGGGCGAGGCACCAGCTGACGCCGACGATGCCCCACGCGTAGGGGTCGGTGCGGTCGCGGTGCACCAGGTACAGGCCGACACCGCCGATGAAGAACGGCGCGTAGTCCGGCATCGCCAGCACTTCCAGCAGCGGCTGGTCCAGCCCGCCCGAGATCGCCACCGCCAGCGTCCAGCAGGCGCAGAACATGATCACGCGACGGCGGGTCGCGCCGGGTATGACGATGCACAGGGCGAACAGGGCGTAGAAGCGGACCTCGGCCCACAGCGTCCAGCACACCCCGAGCACCCGGTGGGCGCCGGCCGGAAGCTGCAGCATGGAGAAGTTCAGCAGCGTCTCGGTCGGGGTGACCGTCTTGAACGACAGGAACGGCAGCGCCATCACCGCCGTCACCAGTACCAGAGCCGCCCAGTAGGCGGGCAGCAGCCGGGCGGCGCGGGAGGCGAAGAAGGAGCGCAGTGAACGCCCCCAGCCGCTCATGCAGATGACGAAGCCGCTGATCACGAAGAAGACCTGGACGCCCAGACTGCCGTAGGCGAACAGGGTGTGCAGTGTGGGGAACTGGTAGCGCGGTGAGGAACCCCAGGCGCGGGTGACCTCGCCGCCCCGGCCGCCGTAGTGGTACCCCGCCACCATCAGCGCGGCCACCAACCTGAGTCCGTCCAGGGCCCGCAGCCGGGTCTCGCGGGGCTTGGCCCGCCCTGTCCCGGCGGGAGACGCGGACGACGGGACGGCAGTGCGCACCACGGTGCCCGTGGCGGCCGTCGGGGTGTCCGCGGACGTGTCGATCACAGGTTCCCCTTGACATGACTCGGTGAGGCGGTGCTCAGCGGGTGGTTGTGCACAGTAGTCCGAGAGGACGGCCGCTCCCGGGCCGCGGAGGAAGTCTTCGCGCCGCCGTCCGCGAGAGTTCACCTCGGTGTCCCGCGGACGGTCCGGACGGCGGGGAGCCGGGCGGGGGCCCGGACGGGCGGGGAGCCGGGCGCGCTCGCCGCGGCCGCGCGCCCCGGGCCCGTCGACCGCCCCGGCCCGTCGACCGCCCCGGCCGCGGTGCCGCCCCCGCCGGTCAGCGCCCCGTGGCGCGCCGCCGCAGCGAGCGGGCCCGGCGCGCCACACGGCGCACCGTCGCGTTGCGCGGGATGAACGCAAGCTGCGCCGGCACCCCGCCGGGCAGGCCCAGGGAGGTCAGCCGGCGCCGCTTGAAGTAGCGCCAGGTGTACCGGTCCAGACGCCGGGTCAGGTACTGCTCGGCGGCCGGCCGCAGCTCGGGATAGATCTTCGCCTGCATCGCGAAGCCGACCGCGCGGACCAGGGCCGTCAGCCCCTCGACGTCCGTACCGCGGCGCTGCTCGGCCACCGCCGCCGCGTCCGCCAGGTCCGGCAGCAGCGCGTCCACCACCGTCACCGGCACCCGGTTGCTGTTCTCGTACGGCGTCAGCCGCTCCAGCAGCACCCCCGTGCCGGTGCGGGCGACGGGCAGTCCGTACAGCGCCGACGCGGTGAGCAGGGCGGTGGAGAAGCAGCCGACGACGAGCGCGGGACGCATCCGCTGGTACAGCACCTCGGCGAGCACCGGAGTGTCGAACACGGTCAACTCCGCGCCCAGCCGCTCCGCCTCCCGCTCCAGCGCCCGCGACCAGCGGGCCGGGGCGGACGGGTGCGGTTTGAACACCACCCGCCGGTGGCCGAGTTCCACCGCGCCCCGCAGCATCCGCACATGCAGGTCCTCCTCCTCCTCGCCGGTGAGGATGCCCAGCGCGGACAGGTACTGGCCGAGCAGCAGGGCCGGCTCCTCGACCGCCGGCAGGCCCTCCGCGAGACCCGCGAGCCCCTCCAGCACCTTCAGGAAGGCCTCGGACGGCACCAGTTCCGGCGCCACCCCGAACTCGGTGAGCAGCAGGGGCTCCAGTCCCGGCACCAGGTCCAGGTGGAGCACCCGCCGCACCCGGGAGCCGACCAGCGGGTCGATCCTGAACCGGGTCGGGCCGTAGCTCATCAGGCCGTCCGCGTACACGTCGACCGGGGCGCCGCCGAACACCTGGCAGACCGCCAGTGCCGGATTGACCTGGATCGACTCGACCGCCAGCTCGACCCGGTCCTCACCCAGGTCCCACAGCATGCGCAGATACCGCTCCCACAGGACCTGGTCGTCGGGGCGCGGGCTCCAGCCGCTCGGGTGGAACGGGGCGACCGCCTCGTTCCAGGACAGCACGCCGTCGAAGCGGTCCCGCAGGTGCGCGAAGGCCGGCGAGGAGTCGAAGGCCGGACTCAGCTCCGGCGTCGCACTGTTGTTGGTGACCACCAGCAGCCGCCGGTCGGCCGGTGCGAAGCAGTCCGAGTCGAGGGCGGCGGCCAGGGTGGCGGCCCCGTACAGCGTCGACGCGCAGAAGATCTGCGTGGTGCGCCGCGGCCGGTCCGCCCGGCCGGAGGGGAGCGGGGCGGTCATGCGGCCGCCTCCGGGGCCGTCGACGGCCGGCGGCGCAGCCGGCGCAACTGGGTGGCGCGGGAGAGGTCCATGGAGTCCAGGGTTTCGTTGAGCAGGTGCTGCGGCATCCGGCGCAGGGCAGAGGCGCTCATCGAGCGGAGTCTGCGGGCCACATGCGGCTCGAACTTGTCGATGGTCGCCAGGTGGTGGCTGATGATGGCGCAGTAGGTGCGCACGGCCTTCGGCAGGAACCGGTCGGCTTCGGCGTCCTCGGCGGTCTCCGCCAGCACCCGGTCGAAGGAGCGGATGAAGTCGAGCTGCCGGGTGTCCCCGATCTGCGTGAGCGAGGAGGTGACGCCCCGCCGGTAGAAGACGCCGTACACGCTCGGCACGGCGAACGACCGGGCCTTGCGGTGCAACCGCCAGATCCACGGCCGGTCCTCCGCGGTGCGCAGGTCCTCCGGGAAGTGCAGCAGCCCCTCGTCGACCAGCCGGCGGTGGTAGGCGCCGGCCCAGGAGTACGGGTAGTCGACCGGCGTGGAGCGCTCCGCCGGAAGGATCACGGCGCGCGGGCTGACCACGGTGTCGCGCGGCCCGAACGGCACCCGGTGGAGGGTGCGTTCGGCACCCGTGAAGCGCACGTGGTCGGTGCGCACGAAGTCGCAGCCCAGCGACTCGATCGAGGCGAGCAGAAGGGCGAAGTAGCCGGGCGCCGCGTAGTCGTCGCCGTCCAGGAAGGTCAGGTACTCACCCCGCGCCGCGTCGATGCCGGTGTTGCGCGCCCCGGACACCCCCTTCTCGCTGCGCCGGACGAGGACCGCACCGGGAATCTCGCGCTCGGCCCGGTCGAGCAGGTCCTCGGTTCCGTCCGTCGACGCGTCGTCGACGAGAATGAACTCGATGTCCTCGCGCGCGTTGGCGCGCAGGGACTTCAGGGCGTCGGGTGCGTACGGCCGCACATTGTGAAACGGCACGATGACGGAGAGCTTGACCACGGACGTGACGTTAGACGGCAGCTCCCACCCGCGTCTTTACCGTCAGTTTGAGGAAGCGTGAACGCCGTGTGGCGAGGGAGTGAATCGGGAATTCCCAGGTCTCTTTCCGGGCCCGATTCGCTCACCGTCGATTCCCTGTTAACCCTTTGTTGCTGCCGGGTTGGGGGGAACCTAGAAAAGCCTTCCTAAGTTCTTACCCGTGCCAGCAAGTGCAACCGAGGCCCCGCGCGTGGCCGTTCTCGCGGATTCCGACACCCGGTGGAAATGGGGTGCGCTCACCGCGCAGCGCATCACCGCCCCCGACGGTGCGGCCCTCCGCCTGGACGGCTACCTGCTGCGGGGCCGCGCCACCCCGACACCCCGCCAACTGCGCGAGGTCGGCGTGCGCGCCGACTCCCTGAGCGAGGTGACCGCCGCCGAGTTCCTGCGCGCCATGGGCGAGGAGGAGCCCGGCCGGGAGCCCTACGACGTCCTCGTGCTCGCCCTGGTCGGCGGGGGTGTGCAGGCGATGCTGCACGGACTGCGGCACGTCTGGGCGGGCCGCGCCCGCCGGCCCGTGGTCGTCACGGGCTACGTCGGCGTCGTCTACGAGAAGCTCACCGACGGCCTGCTGCTGCGGCACGGCGCCGACCTCATCCTCGCCAACTCCCGTCAGGACGCCGCCCGGTTCCGCGCCGTGTACGAGGGCGTGGACGCCGGCGCCGAGTCGGTGACGGAGGTCGCCCTGCCGTTCCTCGGCGGTACGCCCTACACCGGTGAACGCGACCCGTACACGGTCGTCTTCGCCGCGCAGCCCTCCGTGCCGGACAGCCGCGCGGACCGCGCCTACCTGCTGGACCGCCTGGTGGGCCACGCCCGCCTCCACCCCGAGCGGGAGGTGCTCCTCAAGCTGCGCTCCAGGCCCGGCGAGCACACCACCCACCTCGAGGAGGTGCCCTACCAGAAGCTGGCGCAGCGGGCCGGCGCACTGCCGCCCAACCTCCACCTGGTCTACGGCAACATGGGCGAGGTCCTGGACCGCACCGACCTGCTGGTGACGGTCAGCTCCACGGCCGCCCTGGAAGCGCTGCACCGCCGCATCCCGACCGCCGTCCTCACCGACCTCGGCGTGCGCGAGGTGCTCGGCAACCACCACTTCACCGGGTCGGGCTGCCTCGCCTCCTGGGACCGGCTCGACGCCGGCCACCGGCCCGTGCCGCGGGAGGACTGGCTGGCCCGGCAGGGGGTGGCGGCCGACGGCTCGTACGCCACCGCCTTCGACGCCGCCCGCGCCCGTATCGCCGAACTGCGCGCCCGGTCCGGCGGGCTGCCGCCCCTGGACCCCTACTACACCCCGCGGACCGCCCCCGGCTACCTGCCCGGCCTCCTCGCCCGCCACCACCTCGGCCCCGACGGCGCACCGCTGCCCGGCGCCCCCGCCGGCGACCGGCGCCCCGGCCCCGTACGGCAGATCGTGCGCCGCGCCGCCCGCGGCGCCTACCGGCACGGGGTGCAGCGGGTGGCGCCCGCCATCCGGCGGATGGGGGAGCTGTGAGCGGCGCGGCCGGCCGGCGGTCCGTGAGCCGTCCCGACCCATCCGAAGGAGTGGACCCCATGTCCGAACCGCAGGCGGTCCCCGCCGCCTCGACGCGCCGGGTGCTCGCGGTGATCCCCGCCCGCGGCGGCTCCAAGGGCGTACCCGCGAAGAACCTCGCGACCGTCGGCGGCGTCCCGCTGGTGGCGCGCGCCGTCCGCGAGTGCCGCGCCGCCCCGCTGGTCACCGACGTCGTGGTCTCCACCGACGACCACGCCATCGCCGACGCCGCCCGCACGGCCGGCGCCGAGGTGGTGCTGCGGCCCGCCGACATCGCCGGGGACACCGCCACCTCCGAGGCGGCCGTGCTGCACGCTATGGACGTCCACGAGGCCCGGCACGGCGCCCCCGTGGACGTGGTGCTGCTGGTGCAGTGCACCAGCCCCTTCCTGCACCGCGAGGACGTGGACGGAGTCGCCGCCGCGGTCGCCGTCGACGGCGCGGACAGCGCGGTCACCGTGGCGCCGTTCCACGGCTTCGTCTGGCGCGACGCGGACGAGGCGGAGCCCGTGCCGGGCGGCGCCCACGACGCCGACGCCACCGGGGGGTACGGCGTCAACCACGACAAGTCCCACCGCCCGCGCCGCCAGGACCGCCCGCAGGACCTGCTGGAGACCGGCGCCGCCTACGCGATGGACGCCGCCGGGTTCCGCAAGGCCGGGCACCGCTTCTTCGGCCGCACCGCACTCGTGCGCACCGACCCCGCCCGGGTGCTGGAGATCGACGACCCGCACGACCTGGCCCGCGCCCGCGCCCTGGCCACGCTCCTCGACGCGGACCGGCCCGGAGCCCTGCCGACCGCCGAGGACATCGACGCGGTCGTGCTCGACTTCGACGGCACCCAGACCGACGACCGGGTGCTGATCGACGCCGACGGACGGGAGTTCGTCTCCGTGCACCGCGGGGACGGCCTGGGCATCGCCGCGCTGCGCCGCAGCGGCCTGCGGATGCTGATCCTGTCCACGGAGCAGAACCCGGTCGTCGCCGCCCGCGCCCGCAAGCTCCGGCTTCCGGTGCTGCACGGCGTCGACCGCAAGGACCTCGCACTCGCCCGGTGGTGCGAGGAGCAGGGCATCGCGCCGGAGCGCGTGCTCTACGTCGGCAACGACGTCAACGACCTGCCGTGCTTCGCCCTCGCCGGCTGGCCGGTCGCGGTCGCGAGCGCCCACGACGTGGTCCGCGGCGCCGCCCGCGCGGTCACCACCGCCTCCGGGGGCGACGGCGCGATCCGGGAGATCGCCGGCTGGATCCTCGGCCCCTCCCTCCAAGCGCCCGCCCGACCCCGGTCGCAGTCCCCCTCCCAGCCCCACAGCTAAGGACACCTTCCGCCATGAGCACCCACTCCCGCCTGCGTACCTTCGGCTCCCGCGAGGTCGGACCCGGCCGCCCCGTCTACGTCACCGGCGAGATCGGCATCAACCACAACGGGGACCTGGAGAACGCCTTCAGGCTCATCGACGCGGCCGCCGAAGCCGGCTGCGACGCCGTCAAGTTCCAGAAGCGCACGCCGGAGATCTGCACCCCGCGCGACCAGTGGGACATCGAGCGCGACACCCCCTGGGGCCGGATGACCTACATCGACTACCGCCACCGGGTGGAGTTCGGCGAGGAGGAGTACCGCCGGATCGACGCCCACTGCAAGGAGAAGGGCATCGCCTGGTTCGCCTCCCCGTGGGACACCGAGGCCGTCGCCTTCCTGGAGAAGTTCGACCTGCCCGCCCACAAGGTGGCCTCCGCCTCCCTGACCGACGACGAGCTGCTGCGCGAACTGCGCGCGACCGGCCGCACGGTCATCCTCTCCACCGGCATGTCGACGCCGAAGCAGATCCGCCACGCGGTCGAGGTCCTCGGCTCGGACAACATCCTCATGTGCCACGCCACCTCCACCTACCCGGCGAAGGCCGACGAGCTGAACCTCCGCGTGATCAACACGCTGGAGAAGGAGTACCCGAACGTCCCGATCGGCTACAGCGGCCACGAGACCGGCCTGCAGACCACGCTGGCCGCGGTCGCGCTGGGCGCGGCGTTCGTGGAGCGCCACATCACCCTGGACCGCGCCATGTGGGGGTCCGACCAGGCGGCGTCGGTGGAGCCGCAGGGCCTCACCCGCCTGGTGCGCGACATCCGCACCATCGAGGAGGCCCTCGGCGACGGGGTCAAGAAGGTCTACGACTCCGAGCTCGCCCCGATGAAGAAGCTCCGCCGGGTCGCCGGCGTCGTCGCCGAGGCGGAGATCGCCACGGCGGCCGGCGAGCCGGCCGCGGTGTGAGTGGTCCGCAGGTCCTCTGAGGAACGGTCGAACGCCGATGAGCCCGCGCGCCGGTCGGACCGGCACCACCCTCGCCTTCGTGGAGAGTCCGGTGCAGCTCCTGAACACCCTGGAGTGGGCGCACGCCCGCGGCGCCGGGCGGGTGCCGGCCGCGCACGCCCCGCCCGAGGGGGGTCCGGGTCCCGCACAGCGGACCCCGGACGCCCCCGGCACGGGGCTCACCCTCGTCGTCCTCGCCCCCACCGACCCGATGACCCGCGGCCAGCTGCGGCGGATGGCGGACCTGGCCCGCGACGAGGGGCACACCGTCCGCTGGGAGGAGGCGCGGGGCGGCGCGGCGGCCCCGTTCCGCACGGTCGGCGCGCTGGCCGGCCTGCTGCGGCACGCGGAGCGGGTCGTGGTGGGCGATCCGTTCTCCCGCTACGTGCAGCTACTGCTGACCATCACCCGCGCCGGTTCCCTGGTCGTCGTCGACGACGGCACCGCGACGATGGAGTTCACCGCCCAGCTCGCCCGCGGTGAGCGCCTGGTCCGCTGGCACCGCAAGGGCGGGCGCCGCGGACCGCGCGAGCTGCTGCTCGCACCGGTGTCGTCCTCCGCCCGGCGCCGTCTCACCCCGGACGCCGCCCGCCGGGTCGAGGTCTTCTCCGCCATGCCGATCGAGGAGACCCCCGAGGGGGTCGGCGTCACGGTGAACGACTTCGCCTGGACCCGGGCCCGCTTCGGCCCGCCCCGCCTCACCCGGAGCGCCGACCTGGTCGGCACCTCGCTCGTCGAGACCGGTGTCGTCGAGGCCGACCGCTATCTGGACGCCGTGCGCGCGCTGGCCGCGACCCACGGGGTCACCCGCTACTTCGCCCACCGCAGGGAGAGCACGGAGAAGCTGCACCGGCTGGCGGCGGCGACCGGACTGGAGATCGTCCGCCCGGAGCTGCCGCTGGAGCTGATCGCCCGGCGCGGCCCGATCGGCCGGACGATCCTCAGTTTCCCGTCCACCGTGGTGCACACCCTCCCCCTCGCCCTGACCGGGACCGGTGTCCGGGTGGCGGTCTGCGACATCGACCCCGCCTGGCTCACCCGGACCGCCTCACCCCGGGCCCAGGGCTTCCTGTCCGGTGTCACGGGGAGTGCCCGGGACGTGCACCGGCTGGCGGCGGTGAGCCCGGCCTGAGGACCGGACCTCGGTCGGAGAGCCGGATCTCGGCCTGAGGACCGGATCTCGGCCTGAGGACCGGACCTCGGCCTGAGGACCGGATCTCGGCCGGAGGACCGGATCTCGGCCTGAGGACCGGACCTCGGCCTGAGGACCGGACCTCGGCCGGAGAGCCGGACCTCGGCCCGAGGACCGGACGCGGCCGGGTCCGCCGCGGCGGGGCGTTCACGGGGGCGGGGTGTGGTGTTCCCCGAGACGTGGGGTCCGTCGAGACGTGGTATCCGTGAGGAAGGGAACACGATCGGCGCGTCCGCTCCCGCGTTCACCGCTCCGGGTGTGCGGCGGGCGCCGGGCGGCCAGGTCAGCGGCATGATCAGCCGGCCGGAGGGCGCAGAATTGTACCCATCCCCATGGGGTGCCATGCGTCGGACGGCCAGATTTTCTTCCCCTAACGGGTTGAAGTTTGTTGATCACGGGTCAGTTTTCCCCCTCGGCGCCCTACTCTTCAGAGGGTGAAGCAATTGATGTCGCCCCAGTCCGAGGCCGATCCGCCCGGGGACGCGGTGCTCCCCGGCACGCTGGCGGACGAGCTGCGTGCCGAGCTCGTCGCCTTCCGTCGCGACCTGCACATGCACCCCGAGCTCGGCAACCAGGAGTTCCGCACCACCGCGGCCATCAAGGCCCGGCTGGAGCAGGCCGGCCTGCTCCCGCGCGTGCTTCCCACCGGCACCGGCCTGGTCTGCGACATCGGTACCGCCCCCGGCGTACCCGGGGACGGCATGCTCGCCCTGCGCGCCGACATCGACGCCCTGCCCATCCCGGACACCAAGAGCGAGTGCCCCTACCGTTCGACCGTGCCCGACCGCGCCCACGCCTGCGGGCACGACGTGCACACCACCGTCGTCCTCGGGGCCGGTCTGGTGCTCGCCGAACTGCACCGGCAGGGCCGGCTGCCCCGGCCGGTGCGGCTGCTGTTCCAGCCCGCCGAGGAGGTGCTGCCCGGCGGCGCCACCGAGGCGATCACCGGCGGGGCGCTCGAAGGGGTGCGCCGGATCATCGCCGTGCACTGCGACCCGAGGGTCGACGCCGGCCGGATCGGGCTGCGCACCGGCGCGATCACCTCGGCCTGCGACCGTCTGGAGATCTCCCTGGACGGTCCGGGCGGCCACACCGCCCGCCCGCACCTCACCACCGACCTGGTCACCGCCGCCGCCCGGGTCGCCACCGACGTGCCCGCTCTCGTCGGCCGCCGCGTCGACACCCGGGCCGGACTGGCGGTGACCTGGGGGCGGATCGAGTCCGGGCACGCCCCCAACGTCGTCCCGCAGCACGCGGAGCTGTCCGGCACCGTCCGCTGCCTGGACCTCGAGACCTGGCGGCAGGCGCCGGACCTGGTCGTCGCGGCCATCGACGAGGTCGCCAACCTGCACCGGGCCAAGTCCGAGATCAACTACGTGCGCGGGGTGCCGCCCGTCGTCAACGACCCGGCCGTCACCGAGCTGCTGCACGACGCGATGACCGTCCGGCGGGGCGCCGACGCGGTGGAGGGCACCGAGCAGAGCCTCGGCGGCGAGGACTTCTCCTGGTACCTGGAGCACGTGCCCGGGGCGATGGCACGGCTCGGCGTCCGCACCCCCGGCGAGCGCACGGTCCGTGATCTGCACCAGGGCGACTTCGACGCCGACGAGCACGCGATCACCGCCGGCGTGGAGCTGTTCACCGCCGCCGCGCTGCTCGACGCAGTGGGCTGAGCAGCGGCTTCGCCCGTCCGGGGCGGGGGAGCGGTGAGTGCCGCTTCCCCGTGCCGCGCAAGAGGCCCGTAAGCCAATCGTGCATACGCGGCGACGCTCGGCGAGCGGCGGCAGAGTCTGAGTTCAGACGCTGTTTGCCTCGAATCGATAACGGCTTCGGAAGAGGTCTCTTTCCGACATCTACGCGCGTTACGATGCCGCGAAGCCGACGCCGCCAGTGGCGTCCGGCCTCGGGTACCGGCACCGGTGCCCGCAACAAGGCGCCGACAAGGCGCTCAGGTCAGGTGAAGGAGCCTCCCGTGCGCCGGGTAGCAAAGCTTTCTGCTGCGTGCATCGCATCCGCAGCTCTCGCACTGTCTGCCACCGCCTGTGGCAGCACCTCCTCCGAGAAGTCCGGCTCGTCCTCGTCCTCGGGCGACACCCAGGGCGAAGGCGTCAAGATCGGCCTCGCCTTCGACGTCGGCGGCCGTGGCGACCGTTCCTTCAACGACTCCGCCGCGCGCGGTGCCGACAAGGCGAAGGAAGAGTTCGGCGGTTCGATCAAGGAGCTGACCGCCAAGACCTCGGACACCGAGGCCGACCGCGAGCAGCGCCTCACGGACCTCGCCCAGGCCGGCTACAACCCGATCATCGGTGTCGGCTACGCCTACGCCACCTCGATGGGCAAGGTGGCCGCCAAGTACCCCAAGACCAGCTTCGGCATCGTGGACTCGGTGGTCGACGCCAACAACGTCGACAGCATCACCTTCACCGAGGAGCAGGGCTCCTACCTGGCCGGCGTCGCCGCGGCGCTGAAGACCAAGAAGGACCACGTCGGCTTCATCGGCGGCGTCGACGTCCCGCTGATCAAGAAGTTCGAGGCGGGCTACGTCCAGGGCGTCAAGGACACCAACCCGAAGATCAAGGTCGACGTCCAGTACCTGAGCCACGGCTCCGACACCTCCGGTTTCGCCAGCCCCGACAAGGGCAAGGCGGCCGCCAAGGGCATGCTGGACAAGGGCGCCGACGTGATCTACTCGGCGGCCGGCTCCTCCGGCAACGGCTCCATCGAGGCCGTCAGCGCGGTGAACGGCGCCTGGGCGATCGGCGTTGACTCGGACCAGTACAACATCCCCGGTCTGGCCAAGTACAAGGACTCGATCCTGACCTCCGTGGTCAAGAACGTCGACGTCGGCGTGTACGACTTCATCAAGTCCGTCCACGACGGCAAGCCGCTGACCGGCACCAACACCTACTCGCTCGCCAAGGGCGGCGTGTCGCTGGCCACCAGCGGCGGCTTCATCGACGACATCAAGCCGCAGCTCGACGCTGCCAAGCAGAAGATCGTCTCCGGCGAGATCAAGGTCAAGACCACTCCGTGACCTGACCGGTCCGACCGGACCCGGGCTCGACGAGGGGCCCGCTCAGCAGCCCCTCGTCGAGCCATAACAATGTGTCAACTCTACGCGTGTAGCATGGAGTTGCCGCGCTAGCGTCGCCGACGCCTGCCTCCCCTACGCAGCCCTTTTCCCCGAGGAGAGTGCGCCATCAACGCGTCCAGCCCTCCCGCTGCCGTCGAACTGCGCGGCATCACCAAGCGTTTCCCCGGTGTCGTGGCCAACAAGGACATCGACATCACCGTCCGCTCGGGCACCGTCCACGCCCTCTGCGGTGAGAACGGCGCCGGCAAGTCCACCCTGATGAAGATCCTCTACGGCATGCAGCAGCCGGACGAGGGCACCATCACGGTGAACGGCGAGCGGGTCACCTTCCACACCCCCGCCGACGCCATCGCCCGCGGAATCGGCATGGTGCACCAGCACTTCATGCTCGCGGACAACCTCACCGTCCTGGAGAACGTCGTCCTCGGCGCGGAGAAGCTGTACGGCATCGGCGCCAAGGCGCGCGCCAAGGTCAAGGAGCTCTCCGACGCCTACGGGCTGAACGTCCGGCCCGACGTCCTCATGGAGCAGCTCGGCGTCGCCGACCGCCAGCGCGTGGAGATCCTCAAGGTCCTCTACCGCGGCGCCAAGACGCTCATCCTCGACGAGCCGACCGCCGTGCTGGTGCCCCAGGAGGTCGACGCCCTCTTCGACAACCTGCGCGAGCTGAAGTCCGAGGGCCTCACCGTCATCTTCATCTCCCACAAGCTGGGCGAGGTGCTCTCCGTCGCCGACGAGATCACCGTCATCCGGCGCGGCACCACCGTCGGCACGGTCGAGCCGGAATCCACCACCACCAAGCAGCTCGCCGAGCTGATGGTGGGCAGCGAGCTGCCCACCCCGGAGACCGAGGAGTCCACCGTCACGGCCGTCCCGCTGCTGGAGGTCGAGGGGCTGCACCTGGCCCGGACCGACCTCGACGGCGTCGAGCGGGTCATCCTCGACCAGATCTCGCTGACCATCCACAAGGGCGAGGTCCTCGGCATCGCCGGCGTGGAGGGCAACGGCCAGTCCGAACTGGTCGAGACGATCATCGGCATGCGCAACCCCGACGCCGGTGTCGTCACCCTCGACGGCACCGACATCTCCCGCCTGCACACCCGCCGGCGCCGCGAGTCCGGCATCGGCTACATCCCCGAGGACCGCCACCGCCACGGCCTGCTCCTGGAAGCGCCGCTGTGGGAGAACCGCATGCTCGGCCACGTCACCGAGCGGCCCAACTCGCGCGCCGGGCTCCTCGACATCAAGGCCGCCCGCGCCGACACCGAGCACATCGTCGAGGCCTACGACGTCCGCACGCCCGGCATCGACGTGACCGCCGCCTCGCTGTCCGGCGGCAACCAGCAGAAGCTGATCGTCGGCCGCGAGATGAGCCACACGCCGAAGCTGCTCATCGCCGCCCACCCCACCCGCGGTGTCGACGTCGGCGCCCAGGCCGCCATCTGGGACCACATCCGCGAGGCCCGCCGCGAAGGCCTGGCCGTGCTGCTCATCTCCGCCGACCTCGACGAGCTGATCGGACTCTCCGACACTCTGCGGGTGATGTACCGGGGGCGCCTGGTCGCCGACGCGGACCCCGCCACCATCACCCCCGAGGAGCTGGGTTCCGCCATGACGGGCGCCGCCTCCGGCCACCTGGAGCACCCTAAGGACGACGACCGATGAAGAAGCTGACCGCACGGATCGACAAGGAGCGGCTGCTCCTCGGCCTCGCCGCGCCGCTGCTCGCGCTCGTCGCCGCGGCCGTCGTCACCACCCTGGTGATCCTGGCCACCGGCAAGAACCCGGGCCCCGCCTACAGCGACATGCTGTCCTACGGCTCCGCCAGCGACAGCCAGGTCTACATCCTGAACAAGGCGACGACCTACTACCTGGCGGGCGTCTCGGTGGCCATCGGCTTCCGCATGAACCTGTTCAACATCGGTGTCGACGGCCAGTACCGGCTCGCCGCGTTCATCGCCGCCGTGCTCGGCGGCGCGCTGGCCGCCCCCGGCTGGATCGCCGTCCCGCTGATCATCCTGTGCGCCATGGCGACCGGTGCCATGTGGGCGGCCATCGCCGGCATCCTCAAGGTGACGCGCGGGGTCAGCGAGGTCATCTCGACGATCATGCTGAACTCGATCGCCACCGCGATCATCGCCTACCTGCTCCAGCCGTCCCGGCTCGGCCATCTCGACCCGGCGGGCACGCTGGTGTCCACCAGGCCGCTGCCCCACGCGGCCTACCTGCCGAACTTCGACGCGGGCCCGGCCGGCCAGGTCAACAGCCTGGTCGTGCTCGCCGTGCTGGTCGGCGTGGCCTACTGGTTCACGCTCGGCCGGACCCGCTTCGGCTACGACCTGCGGGCCGTCGGCCAGTCCGAGACGGCCGCGGCGGCCAGCGGGGTCAGCGTCAAGAAGATGGTCGCCACCAGCATGATCCTCTCCGGTGCGGTGGCCGGTCTGATCGGCATGCCCACGCTGCTGAACGAGAGCCACCAGTTCGACAACAGCTTCCCGGCCGGCATCGGCTTCACCGGTATCGCCATCGCACTGCTCGGCCGCAACAACCCGGTCGGCATCGCGCTCGGCGCCCTGCTGTGGGGCTTCCTGGAGCGCACCACCAACCACATGGAGTTCGAGGGCTACGACAAGGAGATCCTCGGCGTGATCCAGGGCGTCATCGTCCTCAGCGTCGTGATCGCCTACGAGGTCGTCCGCCGCTACGGCCTCAAGCGCCAGCAGCAGCGGGTCGGCGCCGAACTCGCCGCCCAGGCCGCCCCGACCGAGAAGCAGGAGGTGGCGTGATGACTGCCACGACGACCGACACGCCGCCGCCCGCGGCGCCCCAGAAGAACGGCGGAGGCAAGCCCTCGGGCCGCTCCCTCGGCCAGATCCTCATGATCGTCGCCGGTGGGCTGGCGCTGGTGGCCGCCGTCCGCCTCATCACCGGCGCCAACCAGCTCACCTCCGCCGGACAGGTCAACGCGGCCCTGAGCCTCGCCGTGCCGATCGGCCTCGCCGGCCTCGCGGGCCTGTGGTCCGAGCGCTCCGGTGTGATCAACATCGGCCTCGAGGGCATGATGATCCTCGGCACCTTCGGCGCCGGCTGGATCGGCTGGCAGAGCAGCCCCTGGCTCGGCCTGCTGTGCGGCATCGGCTTCGGCGTCCTCGGCGGCCTGATCCACGCCGTCGCCACCGTCACCTTCGGCGTCGACCACATCGTCTCCGGCGTCGCGGTCAACCTGCTCGCGCTCGGCGCCACCCAGTACCTCGCGAAGATCTTCTTCGCGGGCGGCAGCGCCGCCGCGGCGGGCGGCAACCCCAAGCAGTCGCCGCCCTCGGACTCCCTGGAACGCTTCGACGTGCCCGGCCTCTCCGACGCCCTCGGGTCGATCGAGAAGCACCACTGGTTCTTCGTCTCCGACCTCGCCGGCATCCTCGGCGGCCTGGTCACCAACGTGTCGGTGGTGACCGTCCTCGCCGCCGTGCTGTTCGTCGCGAGCTGGTGGATCCTGTGGCGCACCCCGTTCGGACTGCGGCTGCGCTCCTGCGGCGAGAACCCGACGGCCGCGGAGTCCCTCGGCGTCAACGTCTACAAGTACAAGTACCTCGCGGTGTCCATCTCCGGCGGTCTCGCCGGACTCGGCGGCGCCTTCCTCGCCCTGGTCACCTCGCACATCTACCTGGAGGGCCAGACCGGCGGACGCGGCTTCATCGGCCTCGCGGCCATGATCTTCGGCAACTGGCGGCCGGGCGGTCTGGCGATGGGCGCGGGCCTGTTCGGCTACTCCGACGCGCTCCAGCTGCGCAACGGCGGCCCCACGGTGCACGCCCTGCTGCTCGCGCTGGTGGTCCTGCTCGCGCTGCTCGGCGGCTGGAAGCTGTACCGCAAGGCGCACTGGCAGGCCGGGATCAGCTTCATGGTCGGCGCGCTCGTGCTGGTCTGGTACGTGTTCACGGACGAGGTGCCCAGCGACTTCGTCGGCGCCACGCCGTACGTCGTCACGCTGCTGGTCCTGTCGCTGTCCGCGCAGCGGCTGCGGATCCCCAAGGCGATCGGCATGCGCTACCGGAAGGGCCAGGGCAAGTGACCCCGCCCGCCGAGGCCGACTGGGAGCGGCTGCGCAAGGCGGCCCGGGAGGCGATGAGCCGCGCGTACGCCCCCTACTCGGGCTACCCGGTCGGTGTCGCCGCCCTGGTCGACGACGGCCGCACGGTCACCGGCTGCAACGTCGAGAACGCCTCCTACGGTCTCAGCCTGTGCGCCGAGTGCGGACTGGTCTCCCAGCTGCAGAACACCGGCGGCGGCCGCCTGACGCACTTCGTCTGCGTCGACGGCAACGGCCGGAGCCTGGTCCCGTGCGGCCGCTGCCGGCAGCTGCTGTACGAGTTCGGCGGCCCCGACCTGCTGCTGGAGACCCCGGCGGGCATCCTGCCGCTGTCCCGGATGCTGCCGCAGGCCTTCGGCCCGGACCATCTCGCCCAGTAGTACCCGTACGGCCCCTTCGAACCGCGTGTCCGCGCGAAGGGGCCGTGCTCTTTCCCACTCACCCGACATGACCGGCATGTTCGGCACATCCGGCACCATCGGAAGGAACGCCATGGCCATGGACGCCATCTCCGTCATCCGCACCAAGCGGGACCGCGGTGAGCTCAGCGACGCGCAGATCGACTGGGTCATCGACGCGTACACCCGCGGCGAGGTCGCCGACGAGCAGATGTCCTCGCTGGCGATGGCGATCCTGCTCAACGGCATGGACCGACGGGAGATCGCCCGCTGGACCGCCGCGATGATCGCTTCGGGCGAGCGGATGGACTTCTCCTCCCTGTCCCGCCCGACCGCCGACAAGCACTCCACCGGCGGCGTCGGCGACAAGATCACGCTGCCGCTGGCCCCGCTGGTGGCCGCCTGCGGCGCGGCCGTCCCGCAGCTCTCCGGCCGCGGACTCGGCCACACCGGCGGCACGCTGGACAAGCTGGAGTCGATCCCCGGCTGGCGGGCGCTGCTCTCCAACGAGGAGATGCTGTCCGTGCTGGACGGCGTCGGCGCGGTGATCTGCGCGGCGGGCGACGGCCTGGCCCCCGCGGACAAGAAGCTGTACGCCCTGCGCGACGTGACCGGCACCGTGGAGGCCATCCCGCTGATCGCCTCCTCCATCATGTCGAAGAAGATCGCCGAGGGCACCGGCTCCCTGGTGCTCGACGTGAAGGTGGGCACCGGCGCCTTCATGAAGACCATGGAGGACGCCCGCGAACTGGCCGCCACGATGGTGGGCCTCGGCACCGACCACGGCGTGCGGACGGTGGCTCTGCTGACCGACATGTCCACCCCCCTGGGGTTGACCGCGGGCAACGCCCTGGAGGTCCGCGAGTCGGTGGAGGTGCTGGCGGGCGGCGGCCCGGCGGACGTGGTGGAACTGACCGTCGCGCTGGCCCGCGAGATGCTCGACGCGGCCGGGATCAAGGACGCCGACCCGGCGAAGGCCCTGGCCGACGGCTCGGCGATGGACGTCTGGCGCCGCATGATCGCCGCCCAGGGCGGCGACCCGGACGCCCCGCTGCCCACCTCCCGCGAGCAGCACGTGGTGACCGCCCCCGCGACCGGCGTGCTGACCCGCCTCGACGCCTACGGCATCGGCGTCGCCGCCTGGCGGCTGGGCGCCGGACGCGCCCGCAAGGAGGACCCGGTGCAGGCCGGGGCGGGCGTGGAGATGCACGCCAAGCCCGGCGACACGGTGACCGAGGGCCAGCCGCTGCTGACCCTGCACACGGACACCCCGGAGCGCTTCGACTACGCCCTGCAGGCCGTCGAGGGCTCCTTCGACGTCGCCGCCCCGGGCGCCGCCTTCACGCCGACCCCGGTCGTGCGGGAGCGCATCGCCTGACCCGGGGCTTCCCGGGGGCGAACGGGATCTGCGGACCGCCGCCGATCCCGTTCGGCGCACCGGGACCGCGGGCGCGGCAGAGTCCCCGCAGCCCGCGATGAGTTGCGGCGCACCCCCGGGTCTACCGGTCGTGGACGCGACGACACCGCCCGTACTCACCCTCTCCGGACCCGCTGCTACCGGCGCCGAGGCGGTGGAACTGTGCGAGCAGGTGCGCCTGCTGCTGGAACGGACCGGCGCCGGGGTCGTCGTCTGCGAGGTGGGCGGACTGGGACCACCGGGTCCGGCGGCCGTCGACCTGCTGGCCCGGCTCGCCCTCGCCGCGCGCCGAGCCGGGGGCCGGATCCGCTTCCGGGGCGCCGACCGGGCGCTACGCGTCCTGCTCGCCCTCGTCGGGCTGCCCCTCGCCGAGCTGGAGGGGCAGCCCGAACAGCGGGAACCACCGCTCGGTGTCCAGGAAGCAGTGGAACCCGGTGATCCGCCCCTCTGACGTCTCCAGCACCTGCACCGCCCACGCGGTGAACCCGCCCGTCTCCGGGTCCGGCTTGTAGTGGGCGAACCCCGGCAGGCCGTTCGCCCGGACCGGCTTCAGGCGGGACCGCGCACAGGAGGCGCCGAGAGTGGTCATGAAGCCGGTGATGTCGGCCGGACCGGTCAGCCACAGATCGAACGGCGGCATCGTCATGACCGCGTCCTCGTGCAGCAGGGCCGTCAGAGCCGCCATGTCGTACCCCTCGAAGGCCGCCACATAGCGGTCCAGCAGCTTCTGCTGCTCCTCGTCCAGCGGGTCGGAGACGGCCGCGTCGGCGCCCGGCTCCGTGCGCTCGGCGAGGGTCGCGCGGGCCCGCTGCAGGGCACTGTTGACGGACGCCACCGAGGTGCCGAGCAGTTCGGCGACCTCGGCGGCCCTCCAGGCCAGCACCTCCCGGAGGATCAGCACCGCCCGCTGCTTCGGCGGCAGCCGCTGCAGGGCGGCCATGAACGCCAGCCGCACCGACTCCCTGGCGACGGCCGCCTCGGCCGGGTCCAGCTCCGCCGGCAGCACCCGCGCATCCGGCACGGGCTCCAGCCAGGTGTGGTCCGGGCGCGGCGAGAGCGCGGCCCGCGCCAGCGGCGTCGACTCCGTCAGGTCCATCGGTCTGGCCCGCTTGTTGCCCGCGGCGAGCATGTCCAGGCACACGTTGGTCGCGATCCGGTACAGCCACGACCTCAGGCTGGAACGGCCCTCGAAGCCGTCGTGACCCCGCCAGGCGCGGACCAGGGTGTCCTGCACCGCGTCCTCCGCCTCGAAGGAGGAACCGAGCATGCGGTAGCAGTACCCGGTCAGCTCCACGCGGTGCTGCTCCAGCCTGGAGTCCAGGTCCGTCGCCGTGCTCTCGCCCATCTCGTCCACCCGCCCCTGTGACCACCCGGCCCCGTGCCTGTCGCGCCGGCACTTCGGAAGCTACCCCAGGGCACTGACAACCGCCCGTGGAGAGAGGGCGGGGCGCTCCGGCGGTGAGCTGCGGCCCCGCCGGAGCGGCCGGGGCGGGGCCCGCGGGCCCGGGCCTGCGGCCGCCGACCGCGCCGGGGCGGGTCAGCAGGCGGCCACCGGGGACCGCCGCGCCGCGACCCGCGCCGCGCGGGTGCCCAGCGCGGTGATGGTGACGACGCCCAGCACGGCCAGCAGTCCGATGCCCACCGTCCCGGCCCAGCCGCCCGCGTGGAAGGCGACCGCCCCGACGGTGCTGCCCGCGCTGGAGCCCACGTAGTACGCCGACTGGTACAGCGCGGCCGCCTGCGCCCGCCCGGTCGTCGCGGTCCTGCCGACCGCCGAGGACGCCACCGCGTGCCCGGCGAAGAAACCGGCCGTGACCAGCACCAGCCCGAGCAGCACCAGCGGCAGCGAGCCGGCCAGGGACACCAGCAGCCCGGCGGCCGTCGCGCCGCCGGCCAGGTACAGCGCGCCGCGCCGGCCGAGGCGTCCCACCAGGCGGCCCGCCGCCGACGCCGAGACCGTCCCCACCAGGTACACCAGGAAGATCGAGCCGACGACGCCCTGCGGCAGGCCGAACGGCGCCCCGGTCAGCCGGTAGCCGATCACGGTGTAGACGCCGCCGAACACCGTCATGAACAGCGCGCCGATCGCGAACAGCCGGCGCAGCAGCGGATCGGCGAGGTGACCGCGGACGGTGCGGGCCAGCACCCGCGGGCGCAGCGAGCCGGGGCGGAAGTGGCGCGGCACCGGCAGCAGCAGCCGGAACGCCACCGCGCAGGCCACGGCGATCAGCCCGACCACCCCGACGGCGACCCGCCAGCCGCAGAGCTGCGCGACCCAGCCGGTGATCACCCGGCCGCTCATCCCGCCCACGCTGTTGCCCGCCACGAACAGTCCGATCGCCGTGACCAGCGCCCTCGGGCGGACCTCCTCCGCCAGGTAGGCGGTCGCCGAGGCCGGCAGCCCGGCCAGCGCCGCGCCCTGCACCGCCCGCAGCGCCACCAGCGCGCCCAGCGAGGGCGCGAACGGGACCAGCAGCCCCACACAGACCGCGACGGCCAGCGAGGCCGTCATGACCGCACGCCGTCCGAAACGCTCCGACAGGGCGC
This sequence comes from Streptomyces sp. MS06, assembly GCF_047200655.1. Classification (NCBI taxonomy): domain Bacteria; kingdom Bacillati; phylum Actinomycetota; class Actinomycetes; order Kitasatosporales; family Streptomycetaceae; genus Streptomyces; species Streptomyces sp. MS06. The sequence goes on along the minus strand of NZ_JBJZOJ010000015.1, from coordinate 22,336 downwards.
TCATCGGCAGCACGAAGAGCGCCAGCCCGCCCGTCGCGGCCGCCACCGTCCAGCTCGCCTCGCTCGCCGCGACCCCGAACTCGGCGGAGATCAGCGGCAGCAGCGCCTGGGTGGAGTACAGCAGGGCGAAGGTGGCGACTCCGGCGAGGAAGAGGGCCAGGCTCATCCGGCGGTAGCCGGGCCCGCCGGGAGACATCCGGGTGTCGGCGGCAGCGGGGGTGGGGATGCGAACGGGGGCGGGGGCGGGCACGGCGGTGGCGGCGCCCACGGTGGTGGACGCCCCGGTACTGGCGGGATTCATGCCTCGACGCTATGCGGGCCGTTCCTCATCCGTCCAATGCACGGAACGGCCATAATCGTTCCCATGGTGCATCAATCCAGGTCACAGAAGCGCCTGTCACGGTCCGGTGACACGGAGGACATGGTGACGTCGCTGGCTCCACGGCTGGCGTACTTCGCCGGCGTCGCCCGCACCGAGCACGTCACCCGGGCCGCGCAGGAGATGGGCGTCCCCCAGTCGACCCTCTCCCGGTCCCTGGTCCGGCTCGAACAGGACCTGGGTGTCGACCTGTTCGCCCGTCGCGGCCGCACCCTCGCGCTCACCCCGGCCGGCCGCGCCTTCCTCACCTCCGTCGAGCGCGCCCTGGCCGACCTGCGGCGCGCCGCCGAGGAGGTCCGCGCCGACGCCGATCCGGCCACCGGCAAGGTCGCCTTCGGCTTCCTGCACACCCTGGGCGCCGAGACCGTTCCCGGGCTGCTCCAGGCCTTCCGCGCCGACCATCCCCGGATCCGCTTCAGCCTCGTCCAGAACTACGGCGAGGCCATGCTGGAGGGGTTGCGCGCCGGCGACCTCGACCTCTGCCTGACCTCGCCGGTCCCCGACGCGCCCGATCTGGTCGCCCGCCGGCTCGACGAGCAGAAGCTGCGGCTGGTCGTGCCCGCCGACCACCGGCTCGCCGGCCGCCGCCGGATCCGCCTCGCCGAGGCCGCCGACGACACCTTCGTCACCCTGGAACCGGGCTACGGGCTGCGCCGCATCACCGACGACCTGTGCCGGGAGGCGGGCTTCTCGCCCCGCGTCGCCTTCGAGGGCGAGGAGGCCGAGACGCTGCGGGGACTGGTCGCGGCGGGCCTCGGGGTGGCGCTGCTGCCGCCCCCCGCCGTACCCCGCCCGGGCGTCGTGGAGCTGACGGTGACCGCCCCGCGGGCGATCCGCGAGATCGGTGTGGCGTGGCGGGCGTACCAGCCGGACACCCCGCCGGTGGCCGAGTTCAGGAGGTTCCTGCTGTCCCGACGCGGGAAGCTGCTGGCCTGACGCCGCCGTCCGCTCAGCGCCGCCAGGTCGACCCGAATCCCGCCGCCAGCGGCATCCGCAGCCCCAGCGGCGGCGGCGCCGCCAGGGCGTCCTGCACCGGCCGGGAGAACGCCCGTCCGAACAGCGCCCCCATGACGAAGTCCTCGGCCAGGGAGAGGACTTCGCCGCGGTGCTGCTGCAGACCGTGCCGGTCGGAGTGCACCTCGAACCGGCACACGTCCCGGTTCGCCTTCTTCGCCCGCTCCGCCAGCCGGAAGGACAGCTCCGGGTCGGTCCGCTCGTCGTTGGTGCCGTGCACCATCAGCACCTGCCGGCCGGTGAGCTGCTTCACCGGTTCGAGCGGCACCGCCACATCGTCCTCGGGCAGCCAGGGGGCGATCGACATGACCGAGTTGACCGCCTCGTGCCCGCCCGCGCGCAGTGCCGCCCGGGCGCCCATGTCGACCCCGACGAGGCACACCGGTACGTCCCCGTAGCGGCGTACCGACTCGTCGGCGGCCCAGGAGGCGTCCTGTGCCAGGTTCGCGTCGCCGCCGTTCCAGCCGCGGCAGTGGTAGTGCACCACGTGCACCGCCAGCCCCTCCGAGTGGCCGGCCCGGGCCAGACGGCGGCCCAACGCCCGCACGGAGGCGGCCGCCACCAGCGGCGACGGTCTGCGTGCGGAGGTCTCGTCACCGCCCGGGAGCAGCATCACCGCCCCGCTCACCGTCGTGGGCTCCGGCCCGAACACCCGCCCCAGCCGGACCGCGCGGACCGGCGTCGCTCGCTGTGCCATGACAGAACAGTCTCAGAAGCACGGGTGTACGCGACCCGTCCGTGCGGTCACCGTTACGTATCGGCCGCCGTGTACCGCATGCCGTCTACGCGCGTAGGAGTTAGAGTGCGGAAATGACGAGCCAGACCATGCCCACGGGTGGCAGTCCGACGCCGGAGCAGATCCGCCGGGCGCCCAAGGTTCTGCTGCACGACCACCTCGACGGCGGGTTGCGCCCCGGCACCGTCGCCGAACTCGCCCGCGAGTGCGGGTACTCCCGACTTCCCGAGACGGACCCCGACAAGCTGGGCCTGTGGTTCGCGGAGGCCGCCGACTCCGGCTCCCTGGAGCGGTATCTGGAGACCTTCTCCCACACGGTCGGCGTGATGCAGACCCGGGACGCCCTCGTGCGGGTCGCCCGCGAGTGCGCGGAGGACCTCGCCGAGGACGGCGTCGTCTACGCCGAGGTGCGCTACGCCCCCGAGCAGCACCTGGAGGGCGGGCTCACCCTGGAGGAGGTCGTCGAGGCCGTCAACGAGGGCTTCCGGCAGGGGGAGCGGCTGGCCCGCGAGAACGGCCGCCGCATCCGCGTCGGTGCCCTGCTCACCGCCATGCGGCACGCCGCCCGCTCCCTGGAGATCGCGGAACTGGCCAACCGCTACCGCGATCTCGGCGTGGTGGGCTTCGACATCGCCGGTGCGGAGGCCGGCTACCCGCCCACCCGGCACCTGGACGCCTTCGAGTACCTCAAGCGGGAGAACAACCACTTCACCATCCACGCCGGCGAGGCCTTCGGGCTGCCGTCCATCTGGCAGGCCCTGCAGTGGTGCGGAGCCGACCGGCTCGGGCACGGCGTCCGCATCATCGACGACATCGAGGTCGACGAAGACGGCACGGTGCGCCTCGGAAGGCTCGCCTCCTACGTCCGCGACAAGCGGATCCCGCTGGAGCTCTGCCCGAGCTCCAACCTCCAGACCGGCGCCGCCGCCTCCTACGCCGAGCATCCGATCGGGCTGCTGCGGCGCCTGCACTTCCGTGCCACGGTGAACACGGACAACCGCTTGATGTCCCACACCAGCATGAGCCGGGAATTCGAGCACCTTGTCGAGGCGTTCGGCTACACACTCGACGATCTGCAGTGGTTCTCCGTCAATGCGATGAAATCAGCGTTCATTCCTTTCGATGAACGACTGGCGATGATCAATGACGTCGTCAAGCCGGGATACGCAGAGCTGAAGTCCGAATGGCTGTTCCAGCAGACCGCTTCCACCAGGGGTTCTGCGAACACGAAAGAGTGACGGGGCGTATTCGGAGGTATCGGGTGCGGGCGGGTGTTCACCATCCGTCCGCATTTCGATGTTTGCAGCCTGCGCCGCACCGTGTTTACGGTCGTGGACCGCTCCATCCCCGTCATCTCATTTCGAGGACGCATTTCATGAAGCAGTCTGCTGCCAAGACCCTCGGTGTCGCCGCGCTCGGTGCCGCCTTCGCCGCAGCGGGTGCCGGTGCCGCGAACGCCGCACCCGCCGTCCCTGACGCCGGCCAGGCTCTCGACGGCCTCACCCGGACGCTCCCGGCGGAGAACGTCGGTCAGGCGCTGCCCGGTGCCACCGAGGCGCTGAACCAGGGCAAGACCGCGGTCGACGCGGGTCTGGCCGCCGCGCAGCCGGCCGCGGAGAAGGTCCTCGCCGACGGCCCGACCGCGCCGGTCTCCGGCCTGCTCGGCGGTCTTCCGGTGCAGGGGCTGCCGACGCACGGCCTGCCGGTGAACGGGGTGCCGCTGGGCTGAGTCCCCCAGCGGCCCTGGCGCGGGGCGTACTCCTGACGGGGTGCGCCCCGCCGGTCTGCGCGGTCCCGCGCGGGGTGCCCGACGTGCTCCCGTCACCAGGCGGCGGTGCGTGCCTTGTCCTCCGAGGGCAGCAGGATCCACAGCGCTATGTAGAGCAGGAACTGCGGTCCGGGCAGCAGGCAGGACAGCAGGAAGATCACCCGCACCGTCGTCGCGGAGACACCGAAACGCTGGGCCAGCCCGGCGCAGACGCCGGCGATCACACGGCCGTGGGTGGGGCGGACTAGCGCCGTCATGGGGCTCAGCTCCTCTTCGATGGCTCGGTCACCTCGGGGGCGCACGCCCCCTTCGGTTTGCCCGCGGCCCACCGGGGGCGGGCACGGCGGGCCCCGGCGGGCCGTGGCGTTCGCCCGCGCCCGGCCCGCTTCCGCGCAGGAACCTGCCGGCAGCCGCCGCGAGCGGGTTCCCCGACCGGGTCTCCCTTTCTCCAGCTGTCAACCAGGCTAGGCGTCCGCCGCGGCCGGTGCCTCGCGCTAGCGGCTGATACCGACCCTGGGAATCGTCGGGGTCCGACCCTGAGACGTCTCGGAGCGCGACGGACGGGCACGCGCCGTCCTGCGGCGCATCCAGCCCCGGACCGCCGGAACGCACGCCAGGTGCGCCAGCGCCACCCCGGCGGTGTTCAGCAGCAGCGAGTCGACGTCGACGATCTGGCCGGGGACGGCCGTCTGCAGCAGCTCGATGCCCAGGGACAGCAGCGCCCCGGCGGCGACCGTCCGGACCAGCGAACCGAACGGGGAGACGGACACACGGCCGTGCGCCATCGGGAGCAGCACCCCCAGCGGCGCCAGCAGCCCGAGCTGCCCGCCGATCCGCCGGGCCGCCTCGGCGGGCCCCAGCGCCAGGTCGGCGCGGATGCCCGCGAAGGGGCGCAGGTTGGGCGGCATCACCCAGGGGACGTGCAGCGGACGAAGCGTGAACCAGGCGACGAACACGAGGTGCGCGACGAGGAGAAGTCCTCCCGCCACCCGGACACGAAGCGCGGCGCTGTCGCCGACGAGGGAGCCTTGACGCTGCACGCCACCCAAGACGCGGCCTGCGGCACGATCGGTTCCGCTCCGTTCCCCGGCCGGAGGGGAGGCGTGCGCCACACCGCGGTTCAGCCGCCGGTCACCTCGCTGGAGGGCGGTTCCTCCTCGCCCGGCCGGGAGCGCACCCCGTCCGTGCAGGAGTAGCGGCGCAGCGGCAGGCCGTCCGGTCCGCCGAGGGTGACGGAGCCGTCGCCCTCGGCCGCCGCGGAGTCGGAGAGAGTGCAGACGATCTGTGCCAGGGCGAAGGCGGTGAGCCGGTCCGGCGGCGTGCTCAGGCGCAGGGCGTCGTCCGGGTCCTTCGGCTCCGGCGTGGTCACCGTCATGCCGCCGGGCACGTCGGTGGTGTAGCCGGCTTCCTTCTCGGCCGTCGACGGCGTCTGGGCGAGCTGGTCCAGCAGGCCCTGCGCGACCAGCACCCGCCGCTTGGAGTCGACGGCGCCCTGCGGCACCCGCACCGACCGGTCCACGGCCACCAGGGAGGAACCGCACAGCAGGAACACCTGCACGGGCACCCCGTGCGAGGTCTGCCAGGACAGGTCCGGCTCGGCCAGCGAGCAGCGCACCCGCGACGGGGCGGCACCGAAGTCGGTGGGCACCTCGGTGGAGCGGATCCCGCAGCCGGCCAGCACCGCGGCGAGCAGCGGAAGGGCCAGCAGCCGCCGGCGTACGCCCCCGCGGCCCCGGCGTGCGGCGCCCCCGCCCCGGCATGCGGTCCCCGGCATCCGGCGTGCGGTGTCCCCGCCCCGGCGCGCGGTCCCGGGGCCTCCGTTTACGGTCGCCGGGCCTCGGCGTGCGGTCATCGGGCTGAGTCCCCCTTCTGCATCCCGGCCCCGTCCCCGTCCGGGTCCCGGTTCTCCCTGCCGTCCCTGCCGTCGCGGCCGCCGTTCCCGCCGCGCCGGCCGTTCCTCCCCGGCACCCCTGCGGCGCGGTCGCCGTCGTCCCGTCCCCGTTCCGCCTCCCGGGTCAGCTCGGAGGCGTCCCGCGGCAGCCGGAGCGTGAACACCGCGCCGCCCTCCGGGGAGTTGGCGGCGCTGATCGCACCGCCGTGGATGTGGGCGTTGGCCAGCGCGATGGACAGGCCCAGCCCGCTGCCCTCCGAGCGCGGCCGGGAGGCGCTGGCCTTGTAGAAACGGTCGAAGACGTGCGGCAGGACGTCCTCCGGGATGCCGGGCCCGTGGTCGCGCACCGCGATCACGATCTCCTCGTCCGTCTCCCGTATGGAGACCCGTACCGGGGACCCGCCGTGCTTGAGGGCGTTGCCGATGAGGTTGGCGAGGATCACGTCCAGGCGGCGCGGGTCGAGCCGGGCGTGGATGCCGCGCTCGGCGTCCAGCTCCACGGCGTCCAGCCAGGCGCGGGCGTCGATGCAGGCGGTGATCTGGTCGGCGATGTCGACGTCGTCCAGCACCAGGCGGGCCGTGCCCGCGTCGAAGCGGGTGACCTCCATCAGGTTCTCCACGAGGTTGTTCAGCCGCCGCGTCTCACTGACGACGAGCCGCACCGCGGGTTCGATCATCGGATCGATTCCGCCGCTCTCGGAGTCCAGTTCCTCCTCCAGCACCTCGGTCACCGCGGTGATCGCGGTCAGCGGGGTGCGCAGTTCGTGGCTCATGTCGGCCACGAACCGCCGGGACGAGTCGTCCCGCGCCGCCATCTCCGCGACGCGTTTCTCCAGTGCCGCGGCCGCGTTGTTGAACGTGCGGGAGAGGTCGGCCAGTTCGTCCGTGCCGGACACCCGGAGCCGGGTGTCGAGCCGGCCCTCGCCGAGCCGCCGGGCGGCGACGCCGAGGCGGTGCACCGGTTTCAGCACCGTCGTCGCCGCGGCCTGCGCGAGCAGCGCGGCGCCGACCAGCGCGAGCGCGGTGGCGATGCCGAGCGACCAGGCCAGCGAGTTGATGTCCTTCGCCTCGGGTTCCAGCGACTTCAGCATGTAGCCGGTCGGACCGCCGCCTATCACCCTGCTGCCCGCCACCAGGTAGGGCGTGCCGTCGTCGACGACCCGCTGCCAGTACAGGTGGTAGGGCGACTTGTTCGTCGAGGAGAGCGGCTGCTGCCGGTTCACCGCCGCCCGCAGCGACTGCGGTACGTCCGTCAGCGCGAAGCCGTTGAGGCCGCCGGAGTTGGCGGACACCTTCCGGCCGTTCGCGTCGACGGCGACCAGCAGCACCGTGAAGCGCTGGCTGCTGTTGGCCATCTGCCCGGCGGCGCGCTGCAACTGGTCCTGTGTCGGATGCGCGGGCAGCGCGCCCGCCCGGTTCTGCATCTCCTGCTGGAAGTCGCGCAGCACCGCGTCCTGGGCGCGGGTCAGCACGGCCTCCCGGTTCAGCCAGTAGGCGATGCCGGACGCGGCCACCGCGGCCGTCAGCGCCACCAGGCCGAACACGACGACGAGCCGCAGCCGCAGACTGGTGAAGCGCAGCCGCGACAGGCCCTTCCCGCGGTCCGCGGCCCAGCCGCGGGCATCCTCTCCGGTGGTCGTCACTGAGGCGGGTCCAGGCGGTAGCCGACCCCGCGCACGGTACGGATGAGCGTCGGAGCCGACGGCACGTCCTCCACCTTGGCGCGCAGCCGCTGCACGCACGCGTCCACCAGCCGCGAGTCGCCGAGGTAGTCGTGCTCCCACACCAGCCGCAGCAACTGCTGCCGGGACAGGGCCTGGCCGGGCCGGCGGCTCAGTTCGAGCAGCAGCCGCAGCTCGGTCGGCGTGAGCTGCAGGTCCTCCCCGTTCTTCGTCACGGTCATCGCCGCCCGGTCGATGACCAGGCTGCCGAAGGTCGCCGCGTCGTTCGACTCCCGTTCCCCGCGCCGCAGCACGGCCCGGATGCGGGCGTCCAGCACGCGCCCCTGCACCGGTTTGACGACGTAGTCGTCGGCGCCGGACTCCAGTCCGACCACCACGTCGATGTCGTCGTTCCGCGCGGTCAGCAGGATGATCGGCAACTGGTCGGTGCGCCGGATGCGCCGGCACACCTCGAAGCCGTCGATGCCGGGCAGCATCACATCCAGCACGATCAGGTCCGGGCGCTGCTCGCGCAGCAGCTTCAGACCGTCCTCACCGCTGGCAGCGGTCGCCACGCGATGCCCCTGGCGCGTCAGTGAGAGCTCCAGGGCCGTCCGGATGGCGTCGTCGTCCTCGATCAGCAACAGGGAAGGCACAGGGCTCATTCTGGCCCATGGCGGGGGTCGTGTTCGACCCGCGGGTCCGACCGGCCCGGTCGGACCGCGCCGGGCCGGGTTCCGCCCGGACGGTGCGGGCAACGGCCGGGCCGGGCCCTGTGACAGGTCTGTGACAGTCGGCGGACACGGCCATGAAGGTGCGGAGGCAAGCTTTTCGGCACAGGCAAGGGGGCGGCCGGCCCTGATCGGGCGACCGGCCGGGCCGGAACGAAGTACACACCGGAAGTCCACGACGGGGGGCGCGAGATGAACACGCTGCACCGCACCGGCACCAGCGCTGTGGTCACGCGTCTGCACGACGTGCACACGAGCCGGGGCTCCGAGAAGTCCGGTGCCGTGAGCCCGCGGGGGTGCGCTCGCGGCACCGGGCGTCAGCACACCGGGCACATGACGGTGGTCGACGCGCACACGGGGGAAACGGAAACGGGGGCTCACGGGGGAGCCGCGTACGGGGAGGAACCGGGGGAGCGCCGCTCGCTGACGGAGGCGGAGTTCACCGCCTACGTACAGGAGCGCCGCGCCTCCCTGTACGCCACGGCCTACCACCTGACCGGTGACCGGTTCGAGGCCGAGGACCTGCTGCAGAGCGCGCTGTTCTCGACCTACCGGGCCTGGGACCGGATCACCGACAAGGCCGCGGTCGGCGGATACCTCCGCCGCACCATGACCAACCTGCACATCAGCGCGTGGCGCCGCCGCAAGCTGAACGAGTACCCGACCGAGGAGCTGCCGGAGACGGTGGGCGACACGGACGCGATGCGCGGCACCGAACTGCGCACGGTCCTGTGGCAGGCGCTCGCCCGGCTGCCCGAACTCCAGCGCACGATGCTGGTCCTGCGCTACTACGAGGGCCGCACCGACCCGGAGATCGCGGAGATCCTCGACATCAGCGTCGGCACGGTGAAGTCGAGCATCTGGCGGTCGCTCCGCCGGCTGCGCGAGGACGACGTCCTCAGCTTCGGCCGTGACCGGGAGGACGCCTTCGGCGAGCTCGTCGCCTGAAGGCCCTGGGGGAACACGGGGGAGCGGGAACACGGGGGACCCCACGGGGGCCCGTCGGGGGAGAGCACGGGGGACCCGGACGGGAGTGGGGGGAGCGGCAGCGGGACTGGAGGGCCGGGGGGTCCGTCCAGTCCCGCTGCCGTGCGTGCCGGCCGCTTCGGACGGAACCTCTTCGGACGGCAGGGCTTCCCGCAGGTCCCGGCTGCGACCCCGGTCCCGGCGGCCCCGGTTCTGGCGACCCGGTCCCGGCGACCCCGGTCGCCCGGCCCCGACTCCGGTCCCGGGACCGGTTCCCGTGCGTTCAGGCGGTCAGCGTGGGCGGCGCCGCGGCCTCCCGGGAGGACCGGCCGACCACGGCGGCCAGCCGGGTCCGCGCTTCGTCCCGGTCGCAGGCGTGGGCGCCCAACGCGGTCTGCCGGGCCACGATGGACCGCTCCGCCCGCATCAGCCGCCAACCGCGCCGCAGCAGCAGCGGCACCGACTTGCGGCCCTCCCGCAGGTCCCGCAGGAAGCGGCGGCGGAAGGTGGTCACCGGGCCGCGGCTCAGGCACAGCGCGTCGGCGAGCACTCCCAGTTCCCGGCAGCGGGCCACGATCTCCGCGGCGAAGACGCCCTCCGCGACGAACAGCCGGGCGGACCCTATGTCGGCCGTCTCGGCGCCGGTGCGGGCGCTCAGCGAGATGTCGTACACGGGGACGTCCGTGCGGCCGGTGCGGCACAGGGACACGATGGCGGTGAGGGCGGCGTCCGCGTCCCAGGAGTCCGGATGGTCCCAGTCGGTGTCGCGGCCCCCCGCCACCAGGGGAAGCGTCGGGTCCGCGCCCTCCTTGTAGAAGTCGTCGAGGCGCAGCACCGGAAGTCCGGAGCGGGCCGCGAGGAGGGACTTGCCGGAGCCGGAGGGGCCGCAGAGCAGCACGACGCGCGCGGAAACGGGTGGATGGGAGCTCACGGGACACCAGTGTGCGGCATCGCCCGATCGGCGAACGACCCCGCGGGTCGGCTTTGAAGCACGCGTCACACCTCAACTACCCTTCGTGTCGACACCGTTACCCCAAGCTCCAGAAGGCGGCTCCGGCGATGGCCCGACACGACTCCTCCCCGACCTCCTCCGGCCGACGCGCGCTGGCCGTCCTCGCGACCGCGGGGGTGGCGCTGGGCGCGGGCGCGGCGACCGCCTCCGCGGCCACCGGGCCGGTGGTGGACGCCGTGCGCACGCACCCCACCTCCCTGGGCCACGTCGACCCGGAGGCCGGCCTGCAGACGCTGACCGGCACGCTCGGCTACGTCACGGGCCCGGTGTCCGACCTCAAGCCCAACCCGCTCGCCGGAACCGGCGTCGACCCGCTCGACAACGGCGTCGGCACCCAGCTCGCCGACTTCAAGCCGCTGACCTCGCAGGCGCTGACCGGACCGGTGGCCGAGGCGCAGTCGATCGGCGCCCTGCCCGTGGTGGGCACGGTGACGGGGGCGCTGGGTGGGTGAGCGCGGACAGTACGGAGAGCCGCGCCTCGCTGCACGGAGGGGGCGGCTCTCCGCTGTGCTCAGGGCGTCCGGCCGAGGTGGGTGACGAGGACGCGGATCACGCCGTCGTCGATGGTGTAGAGCACCCGGTAGTCGCCGACGTGCAGGCGTCGCACATCGGCTGACCCATACGGAACGGACGTCGCCGGCCGGGGCTCGTGGGCCAGCTTGTCGATGGTGTCGAGGACCATGGCGAGTCCGCTCGGATCCTCCTTCGGGAACCTCGCCGCGGAGTCCAAGGCCCGCGGTTCGAAGATGATCTCGTAGGTCACTTCTTCTCGAGCCCCAGCCGCCGACGCACCTCGTCCATGGGAATGCCCGGTTCGAGAGTGCCCTCCGCCTTGCGGCGCTGGTAGTCGGCGAGGGCGAGGGCGTCTTCGAAGTCCTCTATCACTTGGGGAGACACCAGGAGGGCGGCCACGTGTCCGTGGTCGGTGAGAGCGATGGTCTCGCGGCCGTGGGCGGCGCGGCGGACCAGGTCGCCGAGCTGGGAGCGGGCGGAGCTGATGGTGATCTCAACCATGTGCACATGGTTGCACGAGATGCATGTTGTGAACAATTCAGCAGGGAGGGGGACGGTCAAGGTCGATTGCCGCCGAGAAGTCGGCGGCGCTGAGACCCGGTGAGGCGTACGTGTGGGCCGGGAAGTGCCACGCGGCATGGGGGCGCGACACGCACGGCGCTTGGCTGATCTCGGCCAGAGGAGAGCCGCGCCCTCCTCGGACGGGAGGTGGGCGCGGCTCTCCGGCTCGGCGGGCTCGGCGGGTTCAGTACGCGGAGCCGGACGCGCCCAGGGATCCGGTCGGGTGCCAGACCGTCTTGGTCTCCAGGAACGCCGTCATGCGGTCGAGTCCGGGGGCCTCGGACCAGTTGTCCACAGGCTGTGGACGCAGTACGCGCTTGAGGTTGTCCGCGGCCGCGACCTCCAGCTCCTTCGCCAGCTCCTCGTCCGCGCCCGCCAGGTCGATCGCGTTGACGTCCTGGTGCGAGGCGAGGGGCGCCGCGATCTCCGCGGTACGGCCGGAGAGGACGTTGACGACACCGCCAGGCACGTCGGAGGTGGCCAGCACCTCCCCGAGGGACAGGGCCGGGAGCGGGCGCCGCTCACTGGCGACCACCACGGCCGTGTTGCCCGTCGCGATCACCGGGGCCAGCACCGACACCAGGCCCAGGAACGAGGCATCCTGCGGTGCCAGCACGGCGACGACACCCGTCGGCTCGGGGGAGGAGAGGTTGAAGAACGGGCCGGCGACCGGGTTGCCGCCGCCGGTCACCTGGGCGATCTTGTCCGTCCAGCCGGCGTACCAGACCCAGCGGTCCACCGTCGCGTCGACGACCGCCGCCGCCTTCGCCTTCGACAGCCCCTCGGCGTCCGCGACCTCCCGCACGAACTGGTCCCGGCGGCCCTCCAGCATCTCCGCCACGCGGTAGAGGACCTGACCGCGGTTGTACGCGGTCGCCCCCGACCAACCGCCGAACGCCTTGCGGGCCGCCACGACGGCGTCCCGGGCGTCCTTGCGGCTGGACTGCGGGGCGTTCGCCAGCCACTTGCCCTTCGAGTCCGTCACCTCGTACACCCGGCCGCTCTCGGAACGCGGGAACTTCCCGCCCACGTACAGCTTGTAGGTCTTGAACACCGACAGACGGTCGAAACGGTCGGTCTTTTCCGTCTTCTCAGACATCGAGGTACGCCTCCAGGCCGTGGCGGCCGCCCTCGCGGCCGAAGCCCGACTCCTTGTAGCCGCCGAACGGCGAGGTCGGGTCGAACTTGTTGAACGTGTTGGACCACACCACGCCGGCGCGCAGCTTGTTCGCGACGGCCAGGATCCGGGAGCCCTTCTCGGTCCAGATGCCCGCGCTCAGGCCGTACGGCGTGTTGTTGGCCTTGGCGACCGCCTCGTCGGGGGTGCGGAAGGTGAGGACCGACAGCACCGGGCCGAAGATCTCGTCCCGGGCCACGGTGTGCGCCTGGGTGACCTTCGTGAACAGCGTCGGCGCGAACCAGTAGCCGCTGTCCGGCAGCTCGCAGGCCGGGGACCAGCGCTCGGCGCCCTCCGCCTCGCCCTGCTCGGCGAGCGCGGTGATGCGGGCGAGCTGCTCGGCGGAGTTGATCGCGCCGATGTCGGTGTTCTTGTCCAGCGGGTCGCCCAGCCGGAGGGTGGCCAGCCGGCGCTTCAGCGAGGCCAGCAGCTCCTCCTCGATCGACTCCTGGACCAGCAGGCGGCTGCCCGCGCAGCACACCTGGCCCTGGTTGAAGAAGATCCCGTTGACGATCCCCTCGACCGCCTGGTCGATCGGGGCGTCGTCGAACACGATGTTGGCGCCCTTGCCGCCCAGCTCGAGGGTCAGCTTCTTGCGCGTGCCCGCCACCGTGCGGGCGATCGCCTTGCCGACGCCGGTGGAGCCGGTGAAGGCCACCTTGTTCACGTCCGGGTGCGCGACCAGCGCGGCACCGGTGTCCCCGTAACCGGTGAGGATGTTGACCACGCCCTTCGGCAGGCCCGCCTGGCGGCAGACGTCCGCGAAGAACAGCGCGGACAGCGGCGTGGTCTCCGCCGGCTTCAGGACGACCGTGTTGCCGGTGGCCAGCGCCGGGGCGATCTTCCACGCCAGCATCAGCAGCGGGAAGTTCCAGGGGATGACCTGCCCGGCCACGCCCAGCGGCCGCGGCGACGGACCGAACCCGGCGTGCTCCAGCTTGTCCGCCCAGCCCGCGTAGTAGAAGAAGTGCGCGGCCACCAGCGGCAGGTCGGCGTCCCGGGTCTCCCGGATCGGCTTGCCGTTGTCCAGGGTCTCCAGGACGGCCAGCTCGCGGCTGCGCTCCTGGATGATCCGGGCGATGCGGAACAGGTACTTGGCGCGCTCGGAGCCGGGCAGCGCCGACCACTTCGCGAAGGCCTTCCGGGCCGCCCGGACCGCGCGCTCGACGTCGGCCTCGCCCGCCTGGGCGACCTCCGACAGCACTTCCTCGGAACTCGGGCTGACCGTCTTGAAGACCTTGCCGTCGGCGGCCTCCGCGAACTCGCCGTCGATGAACAGACCGTACGAGGGCGCGATGTCGACGACCGCGCGGGACTCGGGTGCGGGTGCGTACTCGAAAGCCATGGGGATCAGTCCACCGTCACGTAGTCGGGGCCGGAGTAGCGGCCGGTGGCCAGCTTCTGGCGCTGCATCAGCAGGTCGTTCAGCAGGGAGGAGGCGCCGAAGCGGAACCAGTGGTTGTCCAGCCAGTCCTCGCCCGCGGTCTCGTTGACCAGGACGAGGAACTTGATCGCGTCCTTGCTGGTGCGGATTCCGCCGGCCGGCTTCACACCCACCTGCACCCCGGTGGCGGCGCGGAAGTCGCGGACCGCCTCCAGCATCAGCAGCGTGTTCGCCGGCGTCGCGTTCACGGCGACCTTGCCGGTGGAGGTCTTGATGAAGTCCGCTCCGGCCAGCATGCCGAGCCAGCTCGCCCGCCGGATGTTGTCGTACGTGGACAGCTCGCCGGTCTCGAAGATGACCTTCAGCCGGGCGTTCGTCCCGCAGGTCTCCCGGACGGCGGTGATCTCCTCGAAGACCTTCAGGTACCGGCCGGCGAGGAACGCCCCGCGGTCGATCACCATGTCGATCTCGTCGGCGCCCGCGGCGACGGCGTCCCGCACGTCCGCCAGCTTCACGTCGAGCGCGGCGCGGCCCGCCGGGAAGGCGGTGGCGACCGAGGCGACCTTCACGCCCGATCCGGCCACGGCCTCCTTGGCGACGGCCACCATGTCCGGATAGACGCAGACCGCGGCGGTCGTCGGCGTCGTACGGTCGGTCGGGTCGGGGCGGACCGCCTTGGCGCCGAGCGCCCGGACCTTGCCCGGGGTGTCCGCGCCTTCCAGCGTCGTCAGGTCGACCATCGAGATGGCCAGGTCGATCGCGTACGCCTTCGCGGTGGTCTTGATGGAACGGGTGCCGAGCGAGGCGGCGCGCGCCTCCAGGCCGACCGCGTCGACGCCGGGCAGCCCGTGGAGGAAGCGGCGCAGCGTGCTGTCGGACGCGGTGACGTCGCTCAGAGCAGGTGCGGCAGGTGCAGTAGTGGGCATGGTCACCAGACGAGCATATCTACGCGCGTAGCGGCTGTACAGCCCCCGTGCTCGTCCTCCCGGAAGGGACCGCACGTGAGCCGCGCCCGGGCGTCGGGCACAATCGGGGCCATGAGCACCCCGGAACAGCCCCCGTCAGCAGCGCCGCAGCCGCCGCTGCCCGCAGCCAGGGACCGCGTCTACCGGTCCCCCGCGGGCATCGCCGGAGGCGTCCTGCTGCTCGCCCTCATCTGCTGGCTCGGCATCGACGCGATCGTGGTCGGACACGGCAGCACACCCTGGCTGTCGCTCGCCGGACTGCTGGTCGCCGTGCCGACGGTGACCACCTACACGCTGCGCCCCGCCGTCTTCGCCAACCAGGACCGGCTGCGCGTGCGCAACCCGCTGCGCGTGGTCGTCCTGCCCTGGGGCGAGGTCGAGCGCCTGCGCTCCGGGTACTCCAACGAGGTCGTGGCCAAGTCCGGCAAGAAGTTCC
This sequence comes from Streptomyces sp. MS06, assembly GCF_047200655.1. Classification (NCBI taxonomy): domain Bacteria; kingdom Bacillati; phylum Actinomycetota; class Actinomycetes; order Kitasatosporales; family Streptomycetaceae; genus Streptomyces; species Streptomyces sp. MS06. Next base: position 7,142 of record NZ_JBJZOJ010000015.1, on the reverse strand, counting down.
AGCTCTGGGCCGTGCCCGTGTCGCTCCGCGCCCGCAAGAAGGCGGCGCGTCAGCAGGCCAGGGCCGAGACCGCCGCCCGCCGCGGAAGCCGGGGCGGCGGCCGGGGCGGCATGTTCGGGGCGACGGCCGGCGGGGCGGTGGCCGGCGGCCCCGAACCCGAGTCGGACGGCCCGGTGCGCGCCGAGACCGACAAGATCATGGACGAGCTCAAGGAGATGCTCGACGCCCGCGGCCCGGCGAAGACCTCGCAGGGCGAGGTGACCGTGCGCTGGGCGTACGAGGTCGTCGCGCCGGTCGCCGCCGGACTGGTACTGCTGGCGATCCTGCTCGCGGTCGGCTGACCGGGGACGGCCCCCGGCCGAGGCCGGGGGCCGGACCGGCTGCCCGGCTGCGGCCGGGGGCCGACCGACTGTCCGGCTGCGGCCGGGGGCCGACCGACTGTCCGGCTGCGGCGTGCGGCGCGGGCCGGGGACCGGGTGCCGCGCGTCCGGGCCCGGCGCGTCCGGGCCCGGCGCGTCCGGGCCCGGCGGCTGCGGTAGCGGTCCTGTTGCGGCTGCGGCTGCGGCTGCGGCTGCGGGGGCGGCCACGACGTGGCGGGCGGGCGAGTGCCTTCCTTCCGGCGAGGCCCTCCGCACCCCGGGGATTCAGATACCGGCCGCCGCCGACAGGTCCCGCTTGATGGCGGCCAGGCGTTCGGCCGCCTCGGTGCGGGCCGCGGGCAGCTCGGCGTGCGTGCCGACCGGCACGACCACCTCCAGGTAGCACTTGAGCTTGGGCTCGGTGCCGCTGGGGCGGACGACGACGCGGGCGCCCTCGAGGGTGTAGCGCAGGCCGTCGGTGGGCGGCAGCCGGTCCGAGCCGCGACTCAGGTCGTCGGCGCCGGTGACCGGCAGGCCCGCCAGTTCGGCCGGCGGCTGCTCGCGCAACCGGCGCATGGCGGCGGTGATCACCGACAGGTCCTCCACCCGCACCGCGAGCTGGTCCGTGGCGTGCAGCCCGTGCTCCACGGCGAGGTCGTCGAGCAGGTCGAGCAGCGTGCGGCCCTCCTCCTTGAGCTGCGCGGCGAGTTCGGTGACGAGCAGGGCGGCCGTGATGCCGTCCTTGTCGCGCACGCCGTCCGGGTCCACGCAGTAGCCGAGGGCCTCCTCGTAGCCGTAGCGCAGGCCGTCGACGCGGGCGATCCACTTGAAGCCGGTCAGCGTCTCCTCGAACGGCAGTCCGGCCTCGGCGGCGATCCGGCCGAGGAGGGAGGAGGACACGATCGACTCGGCGAAGGTGCCCCGCGCACCGCGCCGCACCAGGTGGGCGGCGAGCAGGGCGCCCACCTCGTCGCCGCGCAGCATCCGCCAGTCGGTGCCGTCGTGCACCGCGACCGCGCAGCGGTCGGCGTCCGGGTCGTTGGCCACGACCAGGTCGGGGTGGTGCTTCCGGGCCGCGGCGAACGCCAGGTCCATCGCCCCCGGCTCCTCCGGGTTCGGGAAGGCGACCGTGGGGAAGTCCGGGTCCGGCTCGGCCTGCTCCGCCACCAGCACCGGCTCCGGGAAACCGGCCCTGGCGAACGCGGCCAGCAGCACGTCCCGGCCTACGCCGTGCATGGCGGTGTAGACGGTGCGGGCGGTGCGCGGGGAACCCGGCGCCAGAACCTCGTCGGTGCGGGCCAGATAGGCGTCCAGGACCGAGTCGTCGAGGGTGTCCCAGCCCTCGTCCGGGCGCGGGACCGCGGCCAGTGAGGGGATCGCCTCGATCTCGGCGGCGATGCCGGTGTCGGCGGGCGGCACGATCTGGGAGCCGTCGCCGAGGTAGACCTTGTAGCCGTTGTCGCGGGGCGGGTTGTGGCTGGCGGTGACCTCCACGCCCGCGACCGCGCCGAGGTGCCTGATCGCGAAGGCGAGCACCGGGGTGGGCAGCGGCCGGGGCAGGACGGCCGCGCGCAGGCCGGCGCCGGTCATGACGGCGGCGGTGTCCCGGGCGAAGTCGGCGGACCTGTGGCGGGCGTCGTAGCCGATGACGACGAGTCCGCCGGCGTGGCCGTTCTTCTTCAGGTAGGCGGCGAGACCGGCGGCCGCGCGGATGACGACCGAGCGGTTCATGCGCAGGGGGCCGGCGCCGAGTTCGCCGCGCAGGCCCGCCGTGCCGAACTGGAGCGTGCCGGCGAAGCGGGCGGCGAGCTCCTCGACGTCCTCCGCCTCGATGAGCCGGGCCAGTTCCTCGCGGGTCTCCGGGTCGGGGTCCTCGGCGAGCCAGGCCTCGGCCCGGGCGATCAGGTCCTCGTGCACGTCGGGTCAGCCTCTCGTGTCGTGTGTGCGGTGGGTGCGCGGTGCCGGCGGTGCCCCTACAGCCGTCCGAGCACCTGCGCGAGCAGGGAGCCCATCCGGGTCGCCGAGTCGCGGCCGGCCTGGAGCACCTCCTCGTGGTTCAGCGGCTCGCCCGTCATGCCGGCGGCGAGGTTGGTCACCAGGGAGATGCCCAGCACCTCCGCGCCCGCCTCGCGGGCCGCGATGGCCTCCAGCACGGTCGACATGCCCACCAGGTCGGCGCCGATGACGCGGGCCATACGGATCTCGGCCGGGGTCTCGTAGTGCGGGCCGGGGAACTGGGCGTAGACGCCCTCCTCCAGGCTGGGGTCGACCTCCTTGCACAGGGCACGCAGCCGCGGCGAGTACAGGTCGGTGAGGTCGACGAAGTTGGCACCGACGATCGGGGAGGTGGCCGTGAGGTTGATGTGGTCGCTGATCAGCACCGGCTGGCCGGGGCGCATGCCCTCGCGCAGGCCGCCGCAGCCGTTGGTGAGGACGACCGTCTTGCAGCCGGCGGCGACCGCGGTGCGCACGCCGTGCGCGACGGCGGCCACGCCCCGGCCCTCGTAGTAGTGGGTGCGGCCCAGGAAGACCAGGGCCCGCTTGTCGCCGATGCGGTAGGAGCGGACCTTGCCGCCGTGGCCCTCGACCGCCGGCGGCGGGAATCCCGGCAGCTCGGTGACCTGGAACTCGGCGTCGGGCGTCCCGAGGGCGTCGACGGCCGGGGCCCAGCCGGAGCCCATCACGAGGGCGACGTCATGGGTCTCGGTGCCGGTGATGGTGCGCAGGTGCGCGGCAGCGGCGTCGGCGATGGCGTGCGGGTCGCCCGGGAGGTGGTCCGGAAGAAGAGATGCGTTCACGCGGACGAGGGTAACCGCTCTCGGCCTACGCGCGTAGATGACAGACCCCACGGGATGGCGATCGTTGTCTTGTCGTTTCCGACGAGCGGGGTGGCTCCGCGGGGCGGCGCGACGCCCGGGGCGAGGCCGCCGCCGCCCGCCCGCAGCGGCGCCGGGCGGGGTTGCCGGCGCGGCTCAGCAGGGTCGCCGGCGGTGCCGGGCGGGGTGCCCGGTCCGGCTCAGCAGGGCCGTTTCCGCAGCTCCATCACGTAGTCGTGCGGAGCGCCCGCCGACTCCGCCGCGTCCGCGATCTCGCCGAGGTAGCGCGCCGACGGCAGCCCGCCCTCGTAGCCGTTGAGGACGTAGGACCACGCCGGCTCCTCGCCGTCCAGCGTGTGGGCGCGCACCCGCGTCCGGCGGTAGATGTCCAGATTCACACCGACCCACCGGTCGAGGGACTCCTCGTCCATGGGTGCGATGTCGTAGAGAGCGACGAAGACCTGCGAGACGGGGTCCTCCACCAGTGTCGCCAGCGCGCCCTCCCAGCCGAGCTGCTCGCCGCCGAACGTCAGCCGCCATCCGTTCAGCCAGCCGGTGGCGCGCAGCGGCGAGTGCGGTGCGCGGCGGGTCATCAGCCGCGCGTCGAGGTTGCCGGCGTACGCGGCGTAGAGCGACATGGGGGAGAGGGTACGGCAGCGGTCCGGCACGCCCCGGACGTCACTTGCGTAACGGTGGCGCACCGGGCGAGCCCCCGGGGCGGTGTCTCGTCGAGGCGTGCGGGACAATGGAGTACGTGACTCGGATCGTGATCATCGGTGGCGGCCCCGGCGGATACGAAGCGGCACTGGTGGCCGCGCAACTCGGCGCGGAGGTGACCGTCGTCGACTGCGACGGCCTCGGCGGTGCGTCGGTGCTGACCGACTGCGTGCCGTCGAAGACCCTCATCGCCACGGCCGAGGTGATGACCACCTTCGACTCCTCGTACGAGGAACTCGGCATCATCGTCGCCGACGACACCCCGCCGCTGGAGCGGGCGGCCCGGGTCGTCGGCGTGGACCTGGGCAAGGTCAACCGCCGGGTGAAGCGGCTGGCCCTCGCCCAGTCGCACGACATCACCGCCTCCGTGACCCGCGCCGGGGCACGGGTGGTGCGCGGGCGCGGCCGGCTGGAGGGCATGCAGGCCCTCGACGGTTCGCGCAGGGTCGTGGTCACGGCGGCGGACGGCAGCGAGGAGACCCTCACCGCCGACGCCGTCCTCCTCGCCACCGGCGGTCACCCGCGCGAGCTCGCCGACGCCCGTCCGGACGGCGAGCGCATCCTGAACTGGACCCAGGTCTACGACCTCACCGAGCTGCCCGAGGAACTCATCGTGGTCGGCTCCGGCGTCACCGGTGCCGAGTTCGCCGGCGCCTACCAGGCGCTCGGCTCCCGGGTCACCCTCGTCTCCTCCCGCGACCGCGTGCTGCCCGGCGAGGACCCGGACGCCGCCGCCGTCCTGGAGGACGTCTTCCGGCGCCGCGGCATGAACGTCATGGCCCGCTCCCGCGCCGCCGCCGCCAAGCGGGTCGGCGACCGGGTCGAGGTCACCCTCTCCGACGGCCGGGTCATCACCGGCAGCCACTGCCTGATGGCCGTCGGCGCGATCCCGAACAGCGAGGGGCTCGGTCTGGAGGAGGCCGGCGTCAGGGTCCGGGAGTCCGGCCACATCTGGACCGACAAGGTGTCGCGGACCACCGCTCCCGGCGTGTACGCCGCCGGCGACGTGACCGGTGTCTTCGCCCTCGCCTCGGTGGCCGCCATGCAGGGCCGCATCGCCATGTACCACTTCCTGGGTGACGCGGTGGCCCCGCTGAACCTCAAGACGGTCTCCTCCAACGTCTTCACCGACCCCGAGATCGCCACCGTCGGCTACACCCAGGCCGACGTCGACGCCGGCAAGATCGACGCCCGGGTCGTGAAACTGCCGCTGCTGCGCAACCCGCGCGCGAAGATGCAGGGCATCCGCGACGGCTTCGTGAAGATCTTCTGCCGGCCCGGCACCGGCATCGTGGTCGGCGGCGTCGTCGTCGCCCCCCGCGCCTCGGAACTCATCCACCCGATCTCGATCGCGGTCGACAACAATCTGACGGTCGAACAGATCGCGAACGCGTTCACCGTCTACCCCTCCCTTTCGGGGTCGATCGCGGAGGTGGCCCGGCAGCTGCACACCCGCAAGACGGGGGCCGAGGCCTGACGGCCGGAACCGGCTTGCCGCTGGTCACGGGGTGCTGCCGGGTGTGCCGGCGGCATAGGCGGCGGGGATAGGCTGCTATACCACTTCCCGTTGCCCCGTGCGAACATCTTCTGTTATTCGGCGCATACAGCTGAAACCAGACGGTCGCCCGCGTTACTGTCAGTTTCGTGTTCGCTGCAGAACGTCGCCAATTGATCCTCGAAATGGTGCGAGCGAACGGTGCCGTGTCGCTCCGTGAGCTCGCCCGCGTCGTCCAGACCTCCGAAGTGACCGTACGGCGGGACGTGCGTGCGCTGGAGGCAGAAGGACTCCTCGACCGCCGGCACGGCGGTGCGGTGCTGCCCGGAGGCTTCACGCGGGAGTCCGGCTTCCCGCAGAAGTCCCACCTAGCGACCGCCGAGAAGACCGCCATCGCCGACCTCGCCGCGGGCCTCGTCGAAGAGGGCGAAGCCATCGTGGTCGGTGCGGGTACCACCACCCAGGAACTCGCACGCCGCCTCGCCCGGGTGCCGGGACTGACCGTCGTCACCAACTCCCTCCTCGTCGCCCAGGCCCTGGCACACGCCAACCGGGTGGAGGTCGTGATGACGGGCGGCACCCTGCGCGGGTCCAACTACGCCCTGGTGGGCAGTGGCGCCGAGCAGTCCCTCCAGGGGCTGCGGGTGTCCAAGGCCTTCCTCTCCGGCAGCGGGCTCACCGCAGAGCGGGGCCTGTCCACGTCCAACATGCTCTCCGCGTCCGTCGACCGGGCCCTCGTCCAGGCCGCCGCCGAGGTGGTGATCCTCGCGGACCACACCAAGCTCGGCACGGACACCATGTTCCAGACCGTGCCGACGGACCTGATCACCCGGCTCGTCACCGACGCGCCACCCGCCCACGACGACCGCGCCACCACCGAACTGCAGGCCCTCGCAGATCAGGGGGTGCAGATCGCCGTGGCCGGGGCGAACGGGAACCAGGGGGGTGACGACGTCCCGGCGCGCCGTCAGCAGCGTCGGGACGTGGCCCTGCCCGGGCCGCGCCGCGGGCAGGGCCCGGGCGCCGGTCCGAGCGGGCTGCGGGCGGCCGCCGTCCTCGGCGAGCAGGCACCCGCCGCCGAACGGGCCCGGGTGGCCGACCTCCGGCGGCGCTGAACCCGGCCCCGCCGGGGGCACGAACCCCCCGCCCGCCGCCGCGCCCGCCAGCCAAGCCGTTCGGCCTATGCAGGCCGTTCGGAGCGCATGAGCCGTTCGGGCCGCACGGTCCGCGCGGGGCGCACGGTCCGCGCGGGGCGGTGAAACCGGCATCCGCCGGCGCCCGCGGCAGGTGAGACCCGCGCTCGCGGCGGGTGGGACCGGCGCCCGCGGCGGGTGGGACCGGCGCCCGCGGCGGGTGGGACCGGCGCCCGCGGCGGGTGGGACCGGCGTCCGTCGGCACCTGCGGCGGGTGGGACCGGCCTCGTCGGCGCCTGCCGGGGCCACGGTCCGCCCCGGGGCCGGGCACCCGCCCGGGCCGGGGCACGGGACGGCACGCGATGCCGGGCAGAGGTACGGGTGCTCGGGCCCGGACGCGGCGTCGGCCCTCGGTGGCGCACTTCCCGGCGGCCGGCCGTCCGGCCGTGCGCGTCCGCAGTGCACCTCCAGGCACCCGGCCGTCCCCGCGGCGCACCTCCGCGGCCGAAGCGCCGGCGGCACCGCGCCCGTACGGGTGCCGACGCACGCAGCGCCCGGTGGGAACGGTTGCTCCGTTCCCACCGGGCGCTGCGCGGGGTGCTGCGGGGCTTGGCCGCCCGGG
>NZ_JBJZOJ010000014.1:0-137167 GCF_047200655.1 Streptomyces sp. MS06 | reverse complement strand
CAGAGTTACCTCGAGCCTCAGCCACGTTGGTGTAATAGGCCGCCTCCGGCCCAAACCGGGAAAGAATCAGTTGGGAGCAGTAAAAGAGCCGCTCCTTACGGGACTCGAAGTCCGGAATGTTCGCCGCCTGGTAGTGCATGCCCTGCAGAGCCACCAGCAATTGAACCGCCGACCGCGCTCCGACCCCGTAGAGCAGTGAATCGAATTCGTTGATGCCCAGGTGGGCGAACGGCTTCTTCTCGGTCTCCTCGATATCCGAGACGGGGGGCGGGCAATTGATGAACGCCCACTTGCGCGGGTCGGAGACCTTCAGCGTCATGACGGCCCGTACATCATGGCGCCAGTCCTCATTCCTCCGGGGGCCGACCACGGCAAAGGCGAAAGCCCCACCGAAGAGTTCCAGCAGAGCCGTCCGCCAAGTCCGGATCGAGCACCCGACACCCTTTCCAATATTGCTGTCCGTGACAGACGGCAGTCGCCCACGGCGCATGACCTCACCGCTGAACAATGTCGCCCGGCCTGGAGGTGAGGACGGCCTGCGGTGGACACACCCCCAGGGCGGGGCGCAAGGTCACATTCACGGTAGTTCTCTCCTGCACGGGGTACGGATGCGGGCCAAGCGATCTCGGAGTACTAGTCCTCCTCGAAACGCCAGAGAACCAGGACGTTTTCGTCCGACACGCCGAGAAGGCAGATGTCGATGGTGAGTCCGGCAAGGACATTGGCATGAAAGGACGAAGCCAGGAAGTCGCCATCCTCACCATCTTCCGCGTGCCCGTGATTCGTGAAAAATCGTGCACCGTTTCCCGCGGCTCTCAGAACTTCCCGCAGACAGGCGTCACGTTCCCCGTCCGGCGCACGGAGGGACTCGCTGGGGCCGTACACGAGCGATCCGACTGAGATCAGTCCGGCCAGTTCCATGGCCTCGCTGGGCGAGACCTCCAAGAGGCTGTCCTGCAACTCCCGGCGATCGACGTGGCGCAGCACGGAATGACCTTTGATCGCTTCCATCACCGTGTCGCGCCAGTCCCCGCCGGTGCGGGCGACCAGTGCGGCGAAGGACTGAAGTTCGTCGAACCGTCCCCGCGCACAGGGAGGCAGACCTGTCGTTGCCGTCATCGATCCTCTCCCGGCGTGCTCACGGCAGTCTCGGCATGGACGTATAGACCACGTACGGAGGGTGGAGGCCGTTCTTGTACTTGAGTACGACCTCCACCGAGTGTGCATCCTGCGCCGCACCCGGACCACCGGAAGCGATGGTGCGCCCGGTCACGGAAGTGAACTCCACCGGGTCGAGCTTCAGAATCGAATTGTCGGCACGCGGCCTGGAGAGCCACCTCCTTATCTTTCCCTGATTGTTCACACCTCCGTTGGGCAGGCCGGAATTCGGAGGCGGTCCCACATATTCGACGGTATCCTGCGTATACTTCTGAGCGGACTCCAGGTCGGGAAAGCTGGAAGCGGCCGGAATCGACGGTTGGTCCCTGAGCCGCTGAGCCAGTTGCTCGTCCGTCTTGCCGACATGCTTGTCGATGACGTGGCTGTTGTGAATCCCCTCCTGGTTCGCCAGGTCGATCGGATATGCATGGTTGGCCTCACTGTCCCCCTGCACCGTGTACAGCGGGTCGCCCTTGAAGTCGGTCAGGGCTCGCGCTCCGAACGCCTCGGCTCGGGCGGATTCGGCGTCGAAGGTCGGCGCACTCGTGTAGGCCTCGTCCAGCGCCGACATCAGGTCGTCGACAACCCGTACCTGACGGTGGACTCGGTTGTTGTAGGTGGCGACGGCGTCGTTCATGGCACTTTCGTCGATGTTCAGGACGATACCGACCGATACATCCGCGACCACCCCCTTGCCCATATGCCAGAGCCCCTTCACCAGGCTCTTGGCATCCGAGACGTCCAACTCCCGCGGATCGAGCTGCTTGATGCTGTCGATCACGGCCTGCCGATAGATCCGATGCAGGTCGTCGCGCACGTCTTCCGCTGCCTGTGCCACGTTGTACACGGCTTCGACCATGGCTTCGCAGGTGTCGAACAGGACTGCGAAAACGGGATGACTGGTTCCCCTTTTGCGTGCGCCGTCGTTCGCCCAGTCGTACCCCCCATCGGTCTTCCCCCAGGCGGATGTTCCCCACAGCGTGCTGCAGAACTGCCGCATGGCGTCGTACCACTCCTGGTTGGACTGGTCGGTGATGCCGCCGATGAAGCCGGTCAGCATCCCGTCGACCATGCTGAGCGTGGTCTGCGGCATCCTCCAGCCCTCGGAGATCTTGTACAGCTGAAGGTGATCGGGCAGCGGGAGGATCTTCGCCGCCCTGCCCCAACGGCACTCGTGTTCCAGCAGGGGCCGCAAGACGACGAGCACCGCGGCCTCCAGCCCCTCGAGGGCCTTCTGCGCGAAGTCCTGGCCGGCGTCGACATCCCCCCACTTGAAGTCCGTGACCGGCCCGTATCGGGGCGGTGTGTCGATCACCTGCGGAAGGGGGCGCTGCGGCGGTGGGCCTGTCGACGAGGGGTTCGTGGCATGGTCGGCAGCCGCGTAGTTGTTGGCGGTGCTGGTGAATCCGACGCCGGCGCCGCCGACGCTCACCACTGACTTGGCCCACACGTCGAGGAAGCGATTGGCGACCTTCACGTAGGTCTTCGTGAAGTCCTGCATCGCCGAGCCTCTGCCACCGCCGTCCGGATACCGGGCCAGCTCGTCGAGGAATGCCTTGATCCCCCGGTCCAGGGGGTCCTGTTGGCCGGCCACGTTCGAGGACACCCGGTAGAGGACCGACGGCGTCACATCGATGTTCCCCTGTCCAGCGGCCGCCGGAGTGGCCATCAGGCGGCTCCCCAGCCACGCAGGACCGCCTTGTGCGCCGCCGCGTAGTTGGTGTGTCCAGTGGTCACGCACTGGTGCAGCCATTTCTGAGCCGCCTGGAGATCCTGCGCGGAGCGGTCCCATTCGTCGAGCTTCTGGACGAAGATCTCGCGGGCCTCCCCCTTCCAGGAGAGCACTACCGGTTCGACACGTTCGTAGAGTTCGTCCAATGTGCCGTTGAGCTGTCCGAGGATGTCCTCGAGCTCCACGGCCAGTTCATGGAGCGTGACGAACGAGACGGATATGCGGTCGCCGTCTGCACCGGCCGACATGGTTCCCCCCTTGGAGTCGGTAGCCGTGTCCGCGAGACAAACGGACACATGGCGCGTCGGACGTCAGAAACCTTCCAGGCTGCTCCGCGGGCGAGCCGGTACGTCGGCGGCGCCCGTGTTCGGCGTGGAGAGCCTGTCGACCTCGCCGGCGACATCCACCCGGATGCGACTCACCCGTTCGAGCACCTGCAGATCGTCGGAGCTGAAGCCGTCGCGACTCATCCGCACGGCCTGCTCCAGACCCTTCATCACTTCCCGGATACGTACGGCATCCGCCGCGGCGGCACGATGGAACTCCCGGTACGCCGTCCCCGCCGGCCCCCGCCAACCGGCCTCGATACGGTCGACGAGTTCGTCCATGCGTTTGATCTGCTTGTCGAGGTGGTCCTGCATGTCGCCGAGGTCGCCGGCGAGCTTGGTCAGGCCCGTGGACGACGCACGCAGGTCCGAACCGTCGTTCCCACCCGCGCTCGCACCTGGTTTTCCCACGCCCCATCCCCCGTCGTGTCGGCATCTCGCGCCTCAACTGACCCAAGGAGCATACGAAAGACGCACCGAAGCGGCGACACAGGCCCGCCGGTGGCACGGCTCCGTCCCTGATGACGGCCGGACACCTCGACGGGAACGCCCCCCAACTCGTTCATCCCACCAGAAACCACCAGGCCCCCTTTCCGCTCAGGAAGGGGGTTTCCAGCGGTGCTCCCACTTCGGAGTCCCCGACGACTGCCAGACCACAGTCGCTGGTGAAGTCGGACAGACGCTTCCATTCCGTGTCCGGGTGCAGCAGTGCCGGGGTCGGAGTCGCCCCCGGCCTCAGCCACGTTGGCGTGGTGGGCCGTCTCCTGTCTCCTGTTCCGAACCGGGAAAGAACCAGTTCGGAGCAGGATGGCGCCCGGCCACGCCGGATCGGCCGGGGCTGCACCGGGTCGCCGCCGGCGCCCGCTTGAGCTGCGACCACGCTCGGCCGCGGCGCGACATCACGCAAAGATCATCAGAATCGGGGCGCCATCAGCGATTCAGCTCGTCAGGAGACCGATGGCGACCGCCAGCCGTTCGCGGTAGAGCTCCCGTGATGAGACCTGATGCTTGAGGCCGGTCGACACGCTGATCATCGTCTGTGCGACAGGGCGGGCCGCCTCTCGTCCCGACGTGGCGGCGATTGCGTCTGTGATCAGTTCCTCGAAACGTCGCGGCGCGGTCTCGACGATCTCTCCGAGGAGGTCGGGATTGTCCTCGATGACCGTCGCGATATCGCACGTCAGCGGGCCGATGTAACGGCCCGCCCAGTGGTCGAACGCTTCGACGAGGCGCTCTGAAAGGGAGCGGCCATTATCGGCCAGGACCTGCTCGGCCGCGGTGACGTCGCGCTCCAAGGCCTGGGTGACCGCGGCACGGAACAGAGCCTCCTTCGAGGAGAAGAGGAAGTAGAGCCCGGGCCGGGAAATGCGCGCCGCCCGCGCCACCTCCTCCATCGAGGCCTTCCGGTAACCGAATCGCGCGAACGTGGCCATGGCGGACTCCAGAACCATGGTCCGACGGCCGGCATCAGCGACCGTCGACGGCGGGTGGCCGGAGTCGGGACTACTCATGAAGACGAGCATACGAACGAGAACCGCACTATACAAATCACGTCTAGTACGTATAGTCGCTCCATGGGCACCCGCAAACTCATCACCACTTCCTTCACCTCCTCCAGCACCGCCGACGAGGTGCTGCGGAACATCGACCTCACCGGCGTCCGCGCGATCGTGACGGGAGCCTCCTCCGGGCTCGGCATCGAGACGGCTCACGCGTTGACCGCTGCCGGGGCGGAAGTAACGATCGCCGTCCGGAACACGACTGCGGGTGACGCCGTCGCCGAGACGATCGGAAAGTCGACCGGCAGGATCCGCCCACGAGTCGTCCGGCTCGACCTCACCCAACGAGCCACCATCACACGGTTCATCGACGCATGGAACGGACCGCTTCACCTGCTGATCAACAACGCCGGCGTCGTCACCGGCGGCCTCGAACGCACACATGAGGGCTGGGAGCTGCAATTCGCGACGAACCACCTCGGCCACCTCGCGCTGGCCACCGGCCTTCACCACGCCCTGACCCAGGGAGCGGCCGACCGCGACGGGGCACGGATCGTCTCGGTCAGCTCGACGGCGCACATGCGGTCCGGCATCGACTTCCACGACCTCCACTTCGAGCGCCGCGACTACGACCCACAGATCGCCTACGCCCAGTCGAAGACGGCGAACTCCCTCTTCGCCGTCGAGGCGACCCGCCTCTGGGCCGCCGACGGCATCGTCGCCAACGCGGTGAACCCCGGCGGTGTCGCAACAGGACTGCAGCGAAACTTCACACCGGAACAAAAGGCGTCGCTCGACGCGGCCGAGGCTGCCGGAATCTTCACCTACAAAACGGTCGGGCAGGGGGCCGCCGCCGGCATCATCGCGGCCGTCGCCCCCGAGTTCGCTCACTCCGGAGGCCACTACGTCGACGATGCACAAGAGGCCTACACCGTGCCGAACGACGCCGACCTCGCGCAGCACCCACACGGCGTCAAGGAATGGGCACTCGACCCCGCCACCGCCGAACACCTCTGGAACGTCTCGGCCGACCTGCTCCGCGCCTGACCTCTCGACGCCGCAGCAAGCCGCCTCAGGGCAGCGCATCGCACGCCTGTGAGGGTGATCCGAAAGAGAAGAGCTGGCGAGCCGTCACGAAGCGTAACCGCCCTCGGAGGTTCGACACGCCTGAGTACTGTTCGCCGCCACGGCGCCTTCAGTACGGTGCGGGCCAACGGGAGCGCGGATCGGTCGAGTCCCCCGCCGCGCAACACCGTTGCGGCAGCGCTTCAGCCTTGCGCCCTGGCCGCGCCGATCGGACAGGGGCCCCCGTCCCGGCGAGCCCGCGCTGCCATGTGGCCCCTCCGATCTCTTCGTCCGCCCGGCGCTGCGGCCGGGATGCGGCGCCAGGAAGAGACGCCCATGATGGAGGGGTAGGCCGCGACGCGATCACCATCCCGGGGGCATGGAGATGCGACATGCCGGTTCACAAGGTCCACTCGGACATAAGCGTCCTGAACGACAGCCTCGAGGTGCCGGGGATCGGCCACCTCCCGGTGAACGCCTTCGTACTGCTCGCCTCCGAGCCCGTCGTCATCGACACCGGACTCGGGCTACCCGACAGGAACTTCCTGGAGGCGGTCGGTTCCGTGCTGGATCCCGCGGATGTGCGATGGATCTGGCTGACGCACCCAGACCGTGATCACACGGGTGGGATATTCGATCTCCTGGCCGCGGCACCCGGGGCACGCGTCGTGACCGCGTACCTGTCCGCCGGCCTCATGTCCTGTGAGAGGCCGCTGCCGATCGATCGCCTGTATCTGCTCAATCCGGGACAGACCCTGGATGTCGGCGACCGCACCCTCACGGGGTTCAGGCCACCGCTGTTCGACAACCCCGCCACGGTCGGCCTCTTCGACAACCGGTCGGGGGCCTGCTTCAGCTCCGACTGCTTCGGTGCGCCGCTGCCCAGTCCCGAACTGGCACAGGCAGACGACGTCGGTGCGGTCGACGTGGAGGAGTTGCGGGCCGCGCAGCTGCTGTGGGCCACGGTCGACAGCCCGTGGGTGCACAACGTGGATGTCCAGAAGTACCTCGGCACCTTCCAGACGCTGCAGGACAGGGAGCCGGAACTCGTCCTGTCCACGCATCTCCCACCGGCACCGGGAGTCACCGGGTCGATGATCGACACCCTGAGCTCGGCCCCCCGGGAAACGGCGTTCGTGGGGCCGGACCAAGCCGCGCTGGAGAAGATGCTGGCAGAGTTCGAGCCCGCCGGCGGCGGGCACCAGTCCGCGCCCGGCAGCCCGGGATGACCCAAGCCCCGCTGAGTCCAGGCAGCGGAACCAGGGCCTCGATCCCGTGGCGGTGGTTGTTGTGCTGACCTGGGGCGGGACGGCGTCTACGCATGGCGGGTGGTCCCGTTGACTCCCCGGTGTTCCCCGTGATGCCCCGTACGATCTGGCACGTTGATCCGATCGACGCACTTGATCCGAAGGGTGCTTGTGACCGTCTGCTTGGATACTGGAGATGACGACGAGTTCTCCCGTCCCCCGCGCAGACGACGCCGATTCCGACCGCCTGAGAGCCCTGCTGGAACGTGCCGCCACGGGCCGGGACAGTCAGGCCTGGAGCGACCTCTGGACGGAGCTCTACCACAACGGCTCTCTGGACGTCGCCCATCCATTGGTGCTGCACACGCTGGCCGACATGGCACAGGCCGACGAAGCCGACATGGCAGCTTCGGCCCTCCACCTGGCCGCCGCCCTTCTCGTCCAGTCCGACCGGCGATACGAGACCCGGAACCTGCGGCACCAGTACGCATCTGAAGTCGAACGCCTACTGGGCGCCGCAAACCGGTGGCGAGAGGTCACCGCCGAACGAAACGACTACTGCCATCTGATTGAGGCCGTCCTGAACCTGGAGGGCGACATCCACTGGGCGGAGGACTTGATCTGGGGCGTCGTCAGCAAGGAATACGAGCTTGAGTGCCCCGATCCCGACGGGTGCGCGGGACTGTGGGTGGTTTTCGGAGAGCGGGGCTTCTTCAGCACGGCGGAGGACTACGCTCTCTCCGACGACGTCGAGACCCTCCCTCTCCATCCGGCTGATCCCCGCGCCCTGGAAGGTCTCGGCCGGCGCCTCTACGACCTTGCCCTGACCGACGGCCATGAGGATGTCGCGCTCGCCTTGACCTATGCCTTCGGTGAGGCGACCTGCCCGGAGTGTGAGAAGCGCTTCTCCGTCGTCAGGCAGGTCGCCGCCTGTTCCAGCTGAAAACCGCGTTGGGGCTATGGGTTTCTGAACCCACGACCTCTTCGTCCCGAAGCAACTTGGGTGGGGGCGCTGCCTCGGCCCGGTGTGCCTCTCACCTGCCCTGATGGTCCGCAGACGTTCGCGCACGTCCGCGATGTTCGTAGGCGTTGTCGCGCAGTTGGACACTCATGGCTGCTGCGCAGCTTGCTTCGCTGCAGTGTTCCGGGCGTGAGCTTCGCGTCGCAGTCGGCGTTCGTAGTCCGCGATCTGGCGGGCTATGGGGACGCTGGTGGCAGTTCGGATCAACCGCTCGTTTTCACGGTCCACCAGGAAAGGACCGTTGCCTCCCAACCGAGGGCGCTGTCTGTTCCGACCGTCCCAAACTGCCCCCCAGTAGAAGATCCACCCGAACGGCAAGGCGTCCATACGCAGGATCTGAAGGTCGCACGTGACGTGGTTCCGCACGTCATGAATCTCGGCAAGCACCAGTTGGCGCGCGTCCTCCTCGGTCAGCATTATTCGATTATGACATGCCTTCAATGGCTCACGTAGACCCGCTTCACGAGTTCGGGTCGAGTCGACTCCGGTTGCTGACGACGTCCGGTGCAGGGGTCGGGCATAGCGCCGGCGGACGTCGCCGTCGATGTCAGCGATGGATCAAGGGGCTTGATTTGATCGCTTCCGTGCGTCCAAGTCATGTGCGATCAATCTGGGCCTCTGACCGGCTGCGGTCGGAGACCTGACCGAAGAAGTATCCGAGCACGATCAAGAAACTGTTGCTGACCAGTGCTGAGACTTCGACCTTGGTAAACATCGCGACGATCAGCGTGACCCTGAGGCCAATCAAGAGCGCGGCGCCGACTATGGGTGCTATTGAATCCCGCGCGAGCTGCGTTGAACGTAGCTTCCATCGACGTTCTGAAAGTTGGATCTTAAGTAGGGCGAGTTCGCGTTCCCGCTTGAACTGAAGAGCACTCTGTTCCTGCGCGGCATCACGCGAGAGGTCATCGGACTTTGAAGCGGTCTCCTCTAGGGCATTTAGACGTTACAGGAGAGCCTCTCTCGTCTCCCCTTGTGGCAGACGGTCGATCAGGTCGCTTAGCCCGCCGATCTCTTCCTTACTTTCGAGCTCGCTGATCTTCTCAAGGCTCGCACGCTTTCGCTGCAGGAGGATTGGAAGTGCACCCAATGTTCCTGCGCCCGGTTCAGCGAAGACGGGGACGATATTTCTCGCACACGCAATAAATTGCACACGCGGGAGCTGATCAGGATCGCGTAATTGATCCGAGCAAGAGCTTCGTGCAAACCAGGGAGATCAAGCCCGCGCAATTACTCAACCCCAAGGCCCGACATGGACAAGATCGGTTCGTAAACCGATTCGATATCGATTCATTTGTGCTCGACGAACCCCACATATTCCCCCACAAACGGTGTTGCCGGACGCACAGATCAGGCAGTGAATGTCACCGTACCCATGGCGGCGCTTCCCTGCATCTCACTGATAAGGAAAATTGAACTACGTGACAGTAGGAAGTTGGACTTCGTGATCTGGCTCAGCTCGACGCGGTGAGTACTGACGTCTTCGCAGGTTGGGACCAGTGCATGCGTGATTGGCCCTAGCTGACGGGCCACACACTTGGGCTGCCCGCTCGTACGTAGTCGGCGTATTCGTCCATGCCGAGGCCACGGTTCATCCATCTGCTCCGGACTGCCCCGGTCAACGACTCTGCCAGCTCGAGCGCCCCCAGCGGCTCGGAAGCGATCCCGAGTTCGCAGAAGGGCGTATCCTCGTCGTCGTCATGCGGGTAGAGGAACGGTGGAAATTCGTAGAGATTCCGCTGTCCCTGGTAGCCGTCGGTCGGATCCACACCGCCGTACAGCGTGATCACGTATCCCTGCTCCCGCGGCCAGATCTCCACCCATGCGACGCCTCGCTCGCCGTTGTGCTCCTTCGGTCCGAGGAACTGCTCGATCTCTACTCCACGACGCAGTGCCCCGACGGCGAACGCTTCAACCAGATAACGCATGCCACCACCGTAAACGGGAGGTCTGACAGCAAAGAAGCCGACGATGCCGCCGTCGATCAGACCGCCCGTGATCATCCTGGAGTGAGCTCTTTCCAACCTCCGGCACGGGTTGGGTAGTTAGCCTGACAGGCGGAGAAGCCCCTGGTAGATGGGTTTTCGACCAAGAGAACCGGGACTGTTGCATGATCGGGTGACCGGTACGTTCAGGCGGGCGGCCAAGACAGGGTCAGCCTGCGCTTGTGCGGGTCGAGGGCCGTGACCATGACCGAGACCTCGTCGCCGGTCCGGACGATGCCTCCCGCGGCGCTCACGGGCTCCGCGCGAACCCCAGGCAGCGGAACCAGGCCCTCGATCCCGTCCGCGACCTGGACGAAGACACCGAACGGGACCAACTTGGTGACCCGTCCTCGCAGTGTCTGACCCACCGCGACCCCGTCGGCGAACGCGGGAAAGGGATCAGGCCGCGTAGCCCGCAACGACAGTCGCGCCTCTCCGTTCCAGGTATCGAACTGCAGGAACTCGCACGAGACGCGCTGTCCGACCTCAACCACCTCGGACACCGCGTCGAAGCGCCGCCAGGACAGTTCGGGGTAGGTGATGAAGCCGACGCCGGGATACACCGGATGCTCGGGGCCGTCGTCCAACTCGACGAACACGCCGAACCGCTCCACCGATGCCACCGTCCCGGCGAGAATCTCACCGCGGCGAAGCCGCTTGAGGAACGCCCAGAGCTCGGGACTCTCCGCGGCCGCCATCGACAGCCGCACTCGGCCCGCCTCCGGATCCACCGCGATCACTTCGCCACTGACCCGCTGACCGACCACCGCGATCTCGGCGAAGCGCCGGCGCCAGGAGCCGTCCGGCTCCCCCACCCGCCCGAGCGGGTGGCCGGCGAACCCGTCCAGGGTCACCGACACCTCGGAGCGGGTGACGGCCGCGACCGTCCCATGGCAGAGATCACCGACACGGATCGCTGCCAGGAAAGCCCTGGCGGCCGGACCGGCCGACACTTCCCCCATGCCGCTCAGCCTCTCACGGGAGGGCTCAGACCCACTCCACGTCGCACCGGATACCCGCGCGGCCCCCAGGGTCCCGGCAGGGGCGTCCTCTGTGGCTCCGGGGCCGTAGGCCGGGCCTCCGGCGCACCGAGGGAGCAGAGCACTGCGGCCACCTCACCCCCTGTGACCTCAGTCACAGCCTCGGCGATTCGCCGCAGCGCGTCACTCACCCCCCGCTCCCCCGTTTCAGCCGGTCGGAGAAGAGTTGTTGACCGTCAGCGGGAGGAGCTTCCGGCCGGTCGGGCCGATTTGAATCGTCGTGTCCATGGCGGGACAGACGCCGCAGTCGAAGCACGGCGTCCAGCGGCAGTCCTCGACCTCCGTCTCGTCGAGGGAGTCCTGCCAGTCCTCCCACAGCCAGTCCTTGTCGAGGCCGGAGTCGAGGTGGTCCCAGGGCAGGACCTCCTCGTAGGAGCGCTCGCGGGTGGTGTACCAGTCGACGTCGACGCCGTGGGACGCGAGGGCCTTGTCCGCGCACTCCATCCAGCGGTCGTAGGAGAAGTGCTCGCGCCAGCCGTCGAAGCGGCCGCCGTCCTCGTACACCGCGCGGATCACCGCGCCGGTGCGGCGGTCGCCGCGGGAGAGCAGGCCCTCCACGATGCCGGGCTTGCCGTCGTGGTAGCGGAAGCCGATGGAGCGGCCGTACTTCTTGTCGCCGCGGATCTTGTCGCGGAGCTTGGCCAGCCGGGCGTCCGTCTCCTCGGCGGACAGCTGCGGCGCCCACTGGAAGGGGGTGTGGGGCTTGGGGACGAAACCGCCGATCGAGACGGTGCAGCGGATGTCGTTGGAGCCGGAGACCTCGCGGCCCTTCTGGATGACGTGGGTCGCCATGTCCGCGATCTGCAGGACGTCGTCGTCGGTCTCGGTCGGCAGTCCGCACATGAAGTACAGCTTCACCTGGCGCCAGCCGTTGCCGTAGGCGGTGGCGACCGTGCGGATCAGGTCGTCCTCCGAGACCATCTTGTTGATGACCTTTCGGATGCGTTCGGAGCCGCCCTCGGGTGCGAAGGTGAGGCCGGAGCGGCGGCCGTTGCGGGTCAGCTCGTTCGCCAGGTCGATGTTGAAGGCGTCCACGCGGGTGGAGGGCAGCGAGAGTCCGATCTTGTCGTCCTCGTAGCGGTCGGCGAGCCCCTTGGCGACGTCACCGATCTCGCTGTGGTCGGCCGAGGACAGCGACAGCAGGCCGACCTCCTCGAAGCCGGTCGCCTTGAGCCCCTTGTCGACCATCTCGCCGATGCCGGTGATGGAGCGCTCGCGCACCGGGCGGGTGATCATGCCCGCCTGGCAGAAGCGGCAGCCTCGGGTGCAGCCGCGGAAGATCTCCACCGACATGCGCTCGTGGACCGTCTCGGCCAGCGGGACCAGGGGCTGCTTGGGGTAGGGCCACTCGTCCAGGTCCATGACGGTGTGCTTGGACACCCGCCAGGGGACGCCGCTGCGGTTCGGTACGACACGGGCGATGCGGCCGTCCGGGAGGTACTCGACGTCGTAGAAGGCCGGGATGTACACCCCGCCGGTCTTCGCCAGGCGCAGCAGGACCTCCTCGCGGCCGCCGGGGCGGCCCTCCGCCTTCCACGCACGGATGATCTTCGTCATGTCGAGCACGGCCTGCTCGCCGTCGCCGATGACGGCCGCGTCGATGAAGTCCGCGATGGGCTCCGGGTTGAACGCGGCGTGGCCGCCGGCCAGCACGATCGGGTCGTCCGGGCCGCGGTCCGCCGACTCCGGTGGGATGCCCGCCAGGTCCAGGGCGGCCAGCATGTTGGTGTAGCCCAGTTCGGTGGAGAAGCTGAGGCCGAGCACGTCGAACGCGCGGACGGGCCGGTGGCTGTCCACCGTGAACTGCGGCACGCCGTGCTCCCGCATCAGCGCCTCCAGGTCCGGCCACACGCTGTAGGTGCGCTCGGCGAGGACGCCCTCCTGCTCGTTGAGCACCTCGTAGAGGATCTGGACGCCCTGGTTGGGCAGCCCGACCTCGTAGGCGTCCGGGTACATCAGGGCCCAGCGGACGTCGCAGCCGTCCCAGTCCTTGACGGTGGAGTTGAGCTCACCGCCCACGTACTGGATCGGCTTCTGCACATGCGGGAGCAAGGCTTCGAGCTGTGGGAAGACCGAGTCGACAGACATCGCGGGGTAACCTTCGTGAGCTGACTGGGGTGACCATCCAGCGTAACCCGGCCGACGGCCTGCTCCGTACGTTCAGAGAGCGCTGTCCCGGGCGATGGTGCGCCAGGTGTCCGGCAGCTCCGCCTCGGTGCGTTCCGCCCGCCGTTCCTCCCGGCCGTACAGCAGCCCGTAGGTGAACGCGCTCTCCCCCGCCGCGTGCGCCTGACCGGCGATGTCGCGCAGTGCCGTGCGGGCCATCACGCTGTCCTGGTGGTCGCCGAGCAGGCTCTGCAGCGACTTCGTCGCGCGGACCAGATCGGCGGCCGGCCCGCCGAGCGCCGGGATACCGGCCTCGGCCGCGTAGCGGGTGCTCTTGGCCTGCTTGCGGGCCTCGTGCAGGGCCAGGTCGCGGTTGTGTCCGGGGGGCAGGGAGAGGGCTTCGCCGGTGCGTGCCGCAAGCTTGCGGAAGTCCTTGCGGACCGCCTTCCCGATCACCTTCGCCGGTGTGCCCGCGGCGGCCTTGAGCAGGGGCGGGTCGGCGAGCAGGGAGTCCAGGGCGTCGAGCAGGGCCAGGTAACGCGGGCCGTCCAGTACGGCGATCAGCCGCCGGCGGGAGCCGCCGCGACGGGCGTGCGACCAGGTGCGCAGGCGGGTGCGCACGGGGCCGACCGTGAGGCTGCGGGGCAGCTCGGCGAGGGCGGCGGTGAGGCGTTCGGTGAGTACTTCGCGGTCGCGGTCGGCGCCGAGTTCGCCGGCGAGCCATTTGAGCTCCGCGCCGACGGGGTCGGTGGCGGTGCGGTCGAGGATCTTGCGGTACGAGCGGAAGGCGCTGCGCATGCGCCGGGTGGCCACCCGCATGCGGTGCACGGAGTCGGGCAGGTCGCGTCGTACGGCGGGGTCGAGTTCGACGATGGCGTCGCGCTGGGTGCGCAGGTAGGCCAGGACGTGGTCGCCTGCGGTGGGTCCGGGGGCCGTCGGCGCGGGGCCGGGGCGCGGGGGGCGCTTCCTGCGGGGGCGGGTCTCGGTGAGGGCCCGCTCGAGTTTGGAGGTGGCGGCGGACGGCCGCACCCCCGCCTTGCGGAACCGTTTCTCCACCTTGTCCAGGAGGGCCGGGTCGCCGCCGTCGGCCAGTTCCACCTCGATCTCGCTCCACTGGGCGGTGCCGCCCTTGCCGGTGAGCCGTTCGGCCTGTACGGCGTCCACGCTGGCCTCGGCGAGCAGTCCGCCCTCGGCGTCGACCAGGTGGCGCACGTCGCGGTCGGACCGCAGCCGGACCAGGGGAAGCAGCTCCGCGCCACGCGTCCGGGAGCGGATCAGGGCGGCCAGGGAACGCGGCAGGGTGTCGCTGAGGGGGGCACGGATCTCGTCCCGCACTCCGGGGGCGACGGGGAACTTGAGATGCCAGCCGGCGTCCGCTCCACCGGTACGGCGGCGCAGGGTGACGGACGAGGCGGCGAGGCGTTCGTCGGCGGTGTCGTAGTAGGTGGCGTCGAGCGTGGTGACGCCCTTGTCGAGGACGGCCGCGATGCCCGCGACGCCGGACAGGTCGGGCAGGCCGCCGTCGCCGGATTCGTACTTGCGCTCGATCTCGCGTTTCGTCTCCGCCATGAACCGACTCTAGAGGCGGCCGGACCTCAGCGGCAGGGTCTTTCGGGTGCCGGCCGGCCGCCGCGTCGGGAACGGGGGCCGGACGCGGCGGTATCAGGCCGACATCGGCCGCTGCACTCTGATCGACTGCAACAGCCCCACCGACACCCAGATGGCGAACATCGAGGAGCCGCCGTAGGAGACGAACGGCAGCGGCAGGCCGGTGACCGGCATGATGCCCAGGGTCATGCCGATGTTCTCGAACGCCTGGAAGGCGAACCATGCGGCGATCCCGGCGGCGACGATCGTGCCGTACAGCTCGGTCGTCTCCCGGGCGATGCGGCAGGCACGCCACAGGACGACGCCGAGCAGCGCGATGATCAGACCGGCGCCGACGAAGCCGAGTTCCTCGCCGGCGACCGTGAAGACGAAGTCCGTCTGCTGTTCCGGGACGAACTGGCCGGTGGTCTGCGAGCCGTGGAACAGGCCCGCGCCGGTCAGTCCGCCGGAACCGATGGCGATCCGGGCCTGGTTGGTGTTGTAGCCGACGCCGGACGGGTCGAGATCGGGGTTGGCGAAGGCCGCGAAGCGGTTGATCTGGTACTCGTCGAGGATGTGGAGCTGCCAGACCGCCACCGCGCCGAGGATGCCCGCGGTGATCAGGCCGAGCACCCAGCGGTTGGAGGCACCGGAGGCGAGCAGCACGCCCAGCACGATGACGATCATGACCATCACGGAGCCGAGGTCGGGCATCAGCAGGACGACCAGCACGGGCACCGCGGCCAGGCCCAGGGCCTGCAGCACGGTCCGGTGGTCGGGGTACTGCCTGTCGCCCGCGTCCACCCGGGCAGCCAGCAGCATCGCCATCCCCAGGATGATCGTGACCTTGACGAACTCCGAGGGCTGGATCGAGAAACCGCCGCCGAGCACGATCCACGAATGGGCGCCGTTGACGGTGGAGCCCAGCGGGGTGAGCACCAGCAGCACCCCGAGGACCGACAGACCGTAGAGGACCGGCACGGCGTTGCGCAGGGTGCGGTGGCCGAGCCAGACGGTGGCGGCCATCAGGGCGACCCCGATGCCCGTGTTCATCAGGTGCCGCACGAGGAAGTAGTACTGATCGCCCTGGTTGATGGCGGTGCGGTTGCGGGTCGCGGAGAAGACCAGCACCGAGCCGATCAGCGAGAGGGCGAGCGCCGAGAGCAGCATCGGCCAGTCCAGGCGGCGGGCCGTCGAGTCGCGGGCGAAGATCCGTGTCCAGCCCGAGCGCTCGGGGCCGTATCCGGAGACGGAGAAGCTGTTGGCGCCGGTCATGCGAGCATCCTCCGGCTTCCCCTGTGCGGCGCGCCGCGCCGCCGCCTGCGGGTGTCGCGGTTGGCCGATGCCGGGGACGCGGTGGTGGCTCCCGGCTGCTGCTGGTCCGGCGGGGTCTTGCCCTCCTGGTAGGCGCGGGCCACCTTGGCGGGGTCGCCGGCCAGCTTCGGGGAGGCGATCGTGCCGTCGCTCTTGATCTTCGGCAGGCCCTTCTGCGGGTGGGGCAGCAGCGCCTTGCTCTGGTCGATGTGCCCGTCGTCGGTGACGCCGTAGAGCGCGTCGTAGATGTTGCGGACCGCGGGGCCGGAGGCACCGGAGCCGGTACCACCCTGGGAGATCGTCATGACGATCGCGTAGTCCTTGGTGTACGTGGCGAACCAGGAGGTGGTCTGCTTGCCGTAGACCTCCGCGGTACCGGTCTTGGCATGCATGGGGATCTTGTCCTGCGGCCAGCCGACCTGGGCGAACCGCCAGGCGGCGGTACCGCGGGTGGCGACGCCGGCGAGGGCCTGGTCCATCTGGTCGCGGGTCTTGCGGCTTATCGGCAGCTTGCCGTGCGACTGGGGCTTGATCTCGGTGACGGTCTTGCCGTCGGGGCTGACTACCGCCTTGCCGAGGGTCGGGTTCCACAGGGTGCCGCCGTTGGAGATCGCCGCGTAGATGGTGGCCATCTGGATCGGCGTGACGAGGGTGTCGCCCTGGCCGATGGAGTAGTTGATCTCGTCACCGGCGCGCATCCGGTTGCCTTCGAGGCAGTTCTCGTAGTAGATCCGCTGGACGTACGTGCCGTCCTTCTTGCCCTGCTTGCACCAGGCGTCCTTGTTGGCCTCCCAGAAGTCCTGCTTCCACTGGCGGTCGGGGACGCGGCCGGTGACCTCGTTGGGCAGGTCGATGCCGGTGCGCTTGCCGAGGCCGAACTGGTGGGCGGCCTGGAAGAAGTAGTCGTTGGGCTTCTTCTTCGGCTTGATGCCGCCGTCCTTCTGCCACTCCTTGTGGGCGAGGCCGTAGAAGACGGTGTCGCAGGAGACCTCCAGGGCGCGGCCCAGCGAGATGGGGCCGAAGTTCTCCGATTCGAAGTTCTTGAAGACCTGGCCGCCGACCGAGTAGGAACTCGTGCACGGGTAGTGCCCGTTGAAGGGGTACCCGGCCTCGACCGCGCCGGCGGTGGAGATCACCTTGAAGGTGGAGCCGGGCGCCGACTGGCCCTGGATGGCCCGGTTGAGCAGCGGATAGTTGGAGTCCTTGCCGGTGAGCTTCTTGTAGTCCTTGGACGAGATGCCGCCGACCCAGGCGTTGGGGTCGTACGTCGGGTTCGAGGCCATGGCGACGACGCGGCCGGTCTTCGCCTCCATCACGACGACCGCGCCCGAGTCGGCCTTGTACTTCTCGCCGGTAACGTGGTCCCACTGCTGGCGGGCGGTCTTCATCGCCTCGTTCAGCTCGTACTCGGCGATGCGCTGGACCCGGGCGTCGATGCTGGTGACGAGGTTCTCGCCGGGCTGGGCGGGGGTGGCCTGGGCCTGGCCGATGACGCGGCCGAGGTTGTCCACCTCGTAGCGGGTGACGCCGGCCTTGCCGCGCAGTTGCTTGTCGTACTCGCGCTCCAGGCCGGAGCGGCCGACCTGGTCGGAGCGCAGGTACGGGGAGTCGGTGTCCTCGGCCTTCTTGATCTCCTCGTCGGTCACCGGGGAGAGGTAGCCGAGGATCTGCGCGGAGTTGGACTTGCCGGGGCCGGGGTAGCGGCGCACGGCCTTCGGCTCGGCGGTGATGCCGGGGAAGTCCTCGGAGCGTTCGCGGATCTGCAGGGCCTGACGGGCGGTGGCCTCGTCGGTGATGGGGATCGGCTGGTAGGGCGAGCCGTTCCAGCAGGGCTGCGGTGTCTCGGCGTCGCACAGCCGGACCTTCAGCATGACCTCCTCGGGGTCCATGCCGAGGACGCCCGCGAGTTTGGTCAGGACCGCCTTGCCGTCGTCCTTCTGCTTCAGCAGATCGGTGCGGGAGGCGGAGACGACCAGCCGGGTCTCGTTGTCGGCGAGGGGCACGCCCCGCGCGTCCAGGATGGAGCCGCGCACCGCGGGTTGGACGACCTGCTGGACGTGGTTGCCGGTGGCCTCCTTGGCGTACTGGGCGCCCTCTCGGATCTGGAGGTACCACAGGCGCGCACCGAGCGTGCCGAGCAGGGAGAGGACGAGGATCTGGATGACGGCGAGCCTGATCTGGACGCGTCGGGTCCGACCGGTCTCGGGGATGTTGGTCACTGCGGCTGCCTCCCCCTCTCAGCGGATGGCCGGACGGTGCCTGGACGGATGGTGTGCGGACCCGCGGTTGCTGGACGCACGGTGTGCGGACGGCTGGTGACGCGGGGACGGGTGTCGCGACGGACGGCTCGCGGACGGCGACGCGACCGGGCGGGCGCACGGGGCCGGATGTGAATGCGAACGCGGGTGTGAATGCGGCTGTGGATGCGGGTGCGGGTGCGGGCAGGTCTGCGAACCGGTGTGCGGGACGCGTGCCCGTGTACGCATGAGGAACGACCGGCTTGGCCGCGCCCGTTCCCTCGCCCTGTCCCCCGTACGGGTGAAATCGTCCTCGCTCACAGCCGCTTGACCCCCTTGATGCGTCCGGCGCGGGCCACCCGGGCCCGCGCCGCCCTGATCCGCAGACCGGCGCCCCGCTGCCCGCCGATCCTCAGTCCGGTGCCGCTCGGCAGCCAACCGGAGGAGATGTCGGCGGCCTTGGCCGCGGACGCCGTATCGGCGAGCGGGTCGTGCTCGGCGCGCCGGGCCAGCGCCATCACCCCGGGGACGACGAACGGGGCGAGCAGCAGGTCGTACAGCGCGGCGCTGCCCAGCAGGCTGACCAGCCCCACGTGCCGGGCGGCGCTGTCGCCTACGAGGGCGCCCACCCCGGCGTACAGCAGGGTGGAGCCGACAGCGGCGCCGACCACCACGGCCATCGGCGTGGTGGCGGACTTCAGGCGGCCGTTCTCCGGCTTGACCAGGCCGGCCAGGTAGCCGATGACGCACAGCACCATCGCGTAGCGGCCGGCGGCGTGGTCGGAGGGCGGGGCGAGGTCGGCGAGCAGTCCGGCGCCGAAGCCGACCAGGGCACCGGTGACATGGCCGTAGACCATGGCCAGGCCGAGCACGGTGAGCAGCAGCACGTCGGGGACGGCACCCGGGAGGTGCAGTCGGGCCAGGACACTGACCTGGAGTACCAGGGCGACGGCGACCAGGGCGGTGGAGAGCAGGATCCGGTTGACACGCACGGGGAATCAGCTCCTACTGCGCTTGCTGGTACTGGCCGTCGGCGGGCGCGTTCGCGGACGGGGTGACCGTGACGGTGACGGTGGGTGTCGGGGTCGGCTTCGGTTTGGGCGGGAGCACGGTGTCGCGCGGGTCCTTCTTGGGCACCTGGACGACCACGCCGACGACGTCGAGCTTGGTGAAGCCGACGAACGGGGTGACGTAGAGGGTGCGGGTCAGGCCGCCGCCGGAGGGGTCGACCCGGGAGATGACGCCGACCGGGACGCCGGGCACGAACGGCTGGTCGCCCTGCGAGCCGAAGGTGACCAGGCGGTCGCCCTTCTTCACGTCCGCCTTGCCGTTGAGCAGTTCCACGCGCAGCGGGCGGTCCCCCTGGCCGGAGGCGAACCCGAGTTCGTCACTGCCCTCCATGCGGGTGCCGACGGTGAAGTCGGGGTCGTTGGCGAGCAGGACCGTCGCCGTGTCCGGGCCGACGGTGGTGACCCGGCCGACCAGTCCGTCGCCGTTGAGCACGGTCATGTCGCGGCGGACCCCGTCGTGGGCGCCGACGTCGATGGTGATGGTCCAGGAGAAGCCCTGGGCCGCCCCTATGGCGATGACCTGGGCCCCCTTGATGCCGTACTGGCCGGCGCCGGCGATCTTCAGCATCTTGTCCAGTTGCCGGAGCCGGCTGCGGTTGCGGTCGTCGCTGCCCAGCTTCGACTTGAGCGCCGCGTTCTCCTTCTCCAGCTCGGCGAGCCGGTCATGGCGCTCGCCCGAGTCCCGGACCGCGGAGACGGCGTTGCCGACCGGGTCCACCGCCGAGGAGACGCCGTTCTCGATGGGGCCGAAGACCGCTGCCGCGGCCTGCCGGGCACCGTCGACCGGGGAGTCCTCCCCGCCGCGGATGTCCACCGTGATCAGTGCGAACGCGATGGCGATCAGCAGCACCAGGAGCAGCCGGCTCTCTCGTGTGTCCCTCACGTGCGGCGGCCGTGCCCTTCCATCGTAGGAATCGGGAAAGCCGGGGGTGGCCCCCCTGACTCATCGTTTGGCGGAACTCGCGCCTCGCCGCCGGGACCACAGGCCTCGACGGCAGGAGCCCACCCCTTGCTCCGGACGTTCCGCCGCACGGGAGCAGGTCGTCTCGTGCGGCGGAACGCTGTCACGTCATCTGCGCGGAGCGGCGTCCAGCACCTGCTGGAGCGCCTCGAACTCCTCGACGCACTTTCCGGAGCCGAGGGCCACGCTGTCGAGGGGATCCTCGGCGATGTGGATCGGCATGCCGGTCTCACGGCGCAGACGTTCGTCCAGTCCGCGCAGCAGGGCTCCACCGCCGGTCAGAACGATTCCGCGGTCCATGATGTCGCCGGACAGCTCGGGCGGGCACTTGTCGAGCGTGGTCTTCACGGCGTCGACGATGGCGTTGACCGGCTCCTCGATCGCCTTGCGCACCTCCGCGGCGGAGATGACGACGGTCTTGGGCAGCCCCGAGACGAGGTCCCGGCCACGGATTTCGGTGTGCTCGTCGGAGTCGAGGTCGTACGCCGAACCGATCGTGATCTTGATCTGTTCGGCCGTCCGCTCACCCAGCAGGAGCGAGTACTCCTTCTTGATGTGCTGGATGATCGCGTTGTCCAGTTCGTCGCCCGCGACCCGGATGGACTGGGCGGTGACGATACCGCCGAGGGAGATGACCGCGACCTCCGTGGTGCCGCCGCCGATGTCCACCACCATGTTGCCCGTGGCCTCGTGGACCGGCAGGCCGGAGCCGATGGCCGCGGCCATGGGCTCCTCGATGATGTGCACCTGACGGGCGCCGGCCTGGGTCGACGCCTCGATGACGGCACGGCGCTCGACGCCCGTGATGCCCGAGGGCACGCAGACGACGACCCGCGGCCGAGCCAGATACCTCCGCTTGTGGATCTTCAGGATGAAGTAGCGGAGCATCCGCTCGGTGATCTCGAAGTCGGCGATCACGCCGTCCTTCAGCGGACGCACGGCAACGATGTTGCCGGGCGTCCGCCCGATCATCTTCTTCGCTTCGGCGCCGACCGCGAGGATGCCACCGGTGTTGGTGTTGATCGCGACGACGGACGGCTCGTTGAGTACGATCCCGCGACCCCTGACGTACACCAGCGTGTTGGCGGTCCCGAGGTCGACAGCCATGTCACGGCCGATGAACGACATTGAGTTCCCCATCAGGATTCGTCTGGCCTTCCCACGAGCTTTTGAGGGCTTTTCAGGTAGGCGGAGTGGGTGCTGTGACGTGCTGGCTGCCATCGTAGAGGCCGATGCACGGACACGGCGTGAGGGTCTTCGCCATTGTCAGCAGATGCTGTGCCGCTTCGCTTCCGGAGACGGTCGTTCGGGGACATTCGTTCCCTCTATCGCCACGCGTATTCCGGATTGTGCGGGGTCGAGGGGCCCGGAGGCCCGACGGGGTCAGGCCCGACGGGGTCAGGCCCGCCCGGGGAAGAAGATCTTCACCTCGCGCTCGGCGGACTCCTCCGAGTCCGAGGCGTGGATCAGGTTCTCGCGCACGATCACGCCGAAGTCGCCGCGGATCGACCCCGGCGCGGCCGCGATCGGGTCGGTCGGGCCGGCCAGCGCCCGCAGCCCCTCGATGACCCGCTCGCCCTCGACGATCAGCGCGACGACCGGGCCGGACGCCATGAACGCGACCAGCGGCTCGTAGAAGGGCTTGCCCTTGTGCTCGCCGTAGTGCAGCTCCAGCGTGTCCTGGTCCAGCGTGCGCAGCTCCAGGGCGGTGATCTGCCAGCCGGCCTTGCGCTCGACACGGCCGATGATCTCGCCGATCAGGCCGCGACGTACGGCGTCGGGCTTGAGGAGGACAAGGGTGCGCTGGGTCACGGGAGGGCTCCTTCATTCCTGCCAGGTGTGCGGTGGGATGAGGTTACAGGGCGTGTCGGGCGAGCCGTCACGCAGCGTCAGGTGTAGAGGAGTCGGCCTGCGCGGCGAACCTGGCCCTGGCCGCGTCGACCTTGCGCCCGTAGTGCACCGCTGCCCACCACAGCGCCGCGAACACCACGCCCAGGAAGTACATCGGGGGGACGAACACACCCGACGCCACCAGGGCGATCTGCAGCACCCAGCCGAGGGCCACCCCGCCCGGACGGGTGATGACACCGCACAGCAGCAGGCACAGCAGCATGGCCAGGCCGCTGACCGTCCACACCGTGGAGGCGGACAGGCCCGGATCCTTCATCGCGACCAGCGCGGCGAAGCCGATGACGAAGAACTCGCCGATCAGGGTCGAGGAGCAGAGGGTACGCATGAGGGGGACTCAATTCTTCCCGAGCAGCAGCCGGGCCTCGCCGACCGTGATGACGGAACCGGTGACCAGGACGCCGCCGCCGGAGAACTCGCCCTCCTCCTCCGCGAGGGTGATCGCGGCCTCCAGGGCGTCCGGCAGCCGCGGCTCGACCTGCACCCGTTCCTCCCCGAACACCTCGACGGCGACCGCGGCGAGCTCGTCGACGTCCATGGCGCGGTGGCTGGAGTTCCGGGTGACGACGACCTCCGCGAAGACCGGTTCGAAGGCCTCCAGCAGCCCCCGCACGTCCTTGTCGCCGCTGGCGCCCACGACACCGACCAGCCGGCTGAACTGGAACGCCTCCCCTACCGCCTCGGCGGTGGCCCGGGCGCCGGCCGGGTTGTGCGCGGCGTCGAGGACGACGGTCGGCGACCGGCGTACGGTCTCCAGCCGGCCCGGCGAGGCGACCGAGGCGAACGCCTTGCGGACCGTCTCCACGTCGAGCGGTTCGGCGCGCGCGGCTCCGACGCCGAAGAACGCCTCGACCGCGGCGAGCGCGACGGCGGCGTTGTGCGCCTGGTAGGCGCCGTGCAGGGGGAGGTAGACGTCGGGGTACTCGCCGCCGAGCCCACGCAGCGTGAGCAGCTGCCCGCCGACGGCGACCTGCCGCGCCACCACGCCGAACTCCAGCCCCTCCCGGGCCACGGTCGCGTCGGCCTCGACGGCCTTCTTCAGCAGCACCTGGGCCGCGTCGACGGGCTGCTGGGCGAGGATCACCGTCGCGTCCGGCTTGATGATGCCGGACTTCTCCCCGGCGATCTCGGCGGGCGTCTCTCCGAGCCGGTCGGTGTGGTCCAGGTCGATGGGGGTGACGACGGCGACGTCCCCGTCGATCACGTTCGTCGCGTCCCAGCTGCCGCCCATGCCGACCTCGACGACGGCGACGTCGACCGGCGCGTCCGCGAAGGCCGCGTACGCCATCCCGGTGAGCACCTCGAAGAAGGACAGGCGGTACTCCTGCCGGGCGTCGACCATCTCGACGTACGGCTTGACGTCCCGGTACGTCTCCACGAACCGCTCGGCGGAGATCGGCGCGCCGTCCAGGCTGATCCGCTCGGTGATCGACTGCACGTGCGGGGAGGTGTACCGCCCGGTGCGCAGCTCGAACGCGCCGAGCAGGGCCTCGATCATGCGGGCGGTGGAGGTCTTGCCGTTGGTGCCGGTGATGTGCAGGGAGGGGTAGGACCGCTGCGGCTCCCCCAGGACGTCCATGAGGGCCGCGATACGGGCGACGGACGGCTCCAGCTTGGTCTCGCCCCAGCGGGTGGCCAGCTCGCTCTCCACCTCCCGCAGCGCGGCGTCGACCTGCGGGTCCTCCGGACGCGCCGGTACCTCGGCCTGCGGCGGGCCGCTCTGGGTGCGCAGGGTGCGGCTGCCGGCTTCGATCACCGCGAGGTCGGGGTCGCGGTCGGTCTCGGCCGCGATGATCTCGTCGAAGTGGTCGAGGGGGTCGGGCTGCTCGGGGGTGCCGGGGTTGTCGCTCACGGGGCCCAGTCTACGAAAGCGCCACCGGCGGACGCGGCGAAGGCCCCGCGGGTCCGCCGGGCCCGGGGCCTCGCGGGTCCGCCGGGCCCGGGGCCTCGCGGGTTCGCCGGGCCCGGGGAAGGGACGGTCTCCCCCGTGCCCGGCGCGCGGTCTGCTAGGCCGAGGGCAGACGGTCGAGCTGGGCCTGGATGCGCACGATGTCCTCCTCGGCCTTGGCCAGGCGGGTGCGGATCTTGTCCACGACGTGGTCCGGCGCCTTGGCGAGGAACGCCTCGTTGCCGAGCTTGGCCGTGGCCTGGGACTTCTCCTTCTCAGCCGTGGCCAGGTCCTTGGCGAGCCGCTTACGCTCGGCGGGCACGTCGATCGCGCCGGACAGGTCCAGGGCGACCTCGACGCCCGCGACCGGCAGGGTGGCCGTGGCGGTGAAGTCCTCGCCCTCCGGCGTCAGGCGCAGCAACTGGCGGACGGCGGCCTCGTGCCGGGCGAGCGCGGTACCCGCCAGCGTCAGGCGCGCCGGGACCCGCTGGCCCGGCTGCAGTCCCTGGTCGGCACGGAAGCGGCGGACCTCGGTGATGACGGACTGGAGGGTGGCGATCTCCTGCTCGGCGGCGGTGTCGCGGAAGCCGCTGTCGGCGGGCCACTCGGCGATGACGACGGACTCGCCGCCGGTGAGGGTGGTCCACAGGGTCTCCGTGACGAACGGAACCACCGGGTGCAGCAGGCGCAGCGTGACGTCGAGGACCTCGCCGAGGACGCGCTTGCTGACCTCGGCAGCCTCGCCGCCCGCCTGGAACGTGGTCTTGGACAGTTCGACGTACCAGTCGAAGACCTCGTCCCAGGCGAAGTGGAACAGGGCGTCGGACAGCTTGGCGAACTGGTAGTCGTCGTAGTACGCGTCGACCTCGGCGACCACCGAGTTCAGCCGGGAGAGGATCCAGCGGTCGGTCGGCGACATGGCGGCCGGGGCGGGCAGCGGGCCGTCGACGGTGGCGCCGTTCATCAGCGCGAAGCGGGTGGCGTTCCAGATCTTGTTGGCGAAGTTCCGGGAGCCCTGGACCCAGTCCTCGCCGATCGGGACGTCGACGCCGGGGTTGGCGCCGCGGGCGAGGGTGAAGCGCAGGGCGTCGCTGCCGTACTCGTCCATCCAGTCCAGCGGGTTGACCGCGTTGCCGAAGGACTTCGACATCTTCTTGCCGAACTGGTCGCGGACCATGCCGTGCAGGGCGATGGTGTGGAACGGCGGGGTGCCGTCCATGGCGTACAGGCCGAACATCATCATCCGGGCGACCCAGAAGAAGAGGATGTCGTAGCCGGTGACGAGGACGGAGTTCGGGTAGAACTTCGCGAGCGACTCGGTCTGTTCGGGCCAGCCGAGGGTGGAGAAGGGCCACAGGCCGGAGGAGAACCAGGTGTCGAGGACGTCGGTGTCCTGGGTCCAGCCCTCGCCGGTGGGCGCTTCCTCGTCCGGGCCGACGCAGACGACCTCGCCGTCCGGGCCGTACCAGACCGGGATGCGGTGGCCCCACCACAACTGCCGGGAGATGCACCAGTCGTGCAGGTTGTCGACCCAGTCGAAGTAGCGCTTCTCCATCTCCTGGGGGTGGATCCTGACGCGGCCGTCCCGGACCGCGTCGCCGGCCGCCTTGGCCAGCGGGCCGACCTTGACCCACCACTGCATGGAGAGCCGCGGCTCGATGGTGGTCTTGCAGCGGGAGCAGTGCCCGACGGAGTGGACGTACGGCCGCTTCTCGGCGACGATCCGGCCCTCGGCGCGCAGCGCGGCGACGATGGCGGAGCGGGCCTCCAGCCGGTCCAGGCCCTGGAAAGGGCCGTGGGCGGTGATGACGGCGTGCTCGTCCATGACGGTCAGCGACGGCAGGCCGTGGCGCTGGCCGATCTCGAAGTCGTTCGGATCGTGCGCCGGGGTGACCTTGACGGCACCGGTACCGAACTCGGGGTCGACGTGCTCGTCGGCGACGACGGGGATCGACCGGTCGGTCAGCGGGAGCCTGACCGACCTGCCGACGAGGTGCCGGTACCGCTCGTCCTCGGGGTGGACGGCGACGGCGGTGTCGCCGAGCATGGTCTCGGCGCGGGTGGTGGCGACGACGAGGGAGTCGTCGCCCTCCCCGTACCGCATGGAGACCAGTTCACCGTCGTCGTCCTGGTACTCGACCTCGATGTCGGAGATGGCGGTCAGGCACCGGGGGCACCAGTTGATGATGCGTTCGGCGCGGTAGATCAGCTCGTCGTCGTAGAGCCGTTTGAAGATGGTCTGGACGGCCTGGGAGAGCCCCTCGTCCATGGTGAAGCGCTCGCGGCTCCAGTCGACGCCGTCGCCGAGGCGGCGCATCTGGCCGGAGATCTGGCCGCCGGACTCGCCCTTCCACTGCCAGACCCGCTCGACGAAGGCCTCACGGCCGAGGTCGTGGCGGGACTTGCCCTCCTTGGCCAGCTCCCGTTCGACGACGTTCTGGGTGGCGATGCCCGCATGGTCCATGCCGGGCTGCCACAGCGTCTCGTGGCCCTGCATGCGCTTGCGGCGGGTGAGCGCGTCGATGAGGGTGTGCTCGAAGGCGTGCCCGAGGTGGAGGCTGCCGGTGACGTTGGGCGGCGGGATGACGACCGTGAAGGGCGGCTTGTCGCTCGCGGCGTCCGCCTCGAAGTAACCGCGCTCCACCCAGCGCTCGTACAGCGGCCCCTCTACGTCGGCCGGCGCGTACTGGGTCGGCAGTTCGGTGGTGGGCGCTGGTGGCTGCTGCTGAGC
This sequence comes from Streptomyces sp. MS06, assembly GCF_047200655.1. Classification (NCBI taxonomy): domain Bacteria; kingdom Bacillati; phylum Actinomycetota; class Actinomycetes; order Kitasatosporales; family Streptomycetaceae; genus Streptomyces; species Streptomyces sp. MS06. Next base: position 110,292 of record NZ_JBJZOJ010000014.1, on the reverse strand, counting down.
GTTGTCGGTCACGGGGCTCAGTTTAGAGGTGTCACGACCCCGTCCCGAAACGCGTTTGTTGTGTAACGGTGGCGCCCCCGGCGCCGTGCGCGTCCGGCCCCTGAGCCAGGATGTCAGGTACGCATAAGTATCTGGAGGGGAACCCAGAATGAGTGACCAGCAGCCGGGCCCGTACGGCGGGCAGCCTCAGCAGCCCGGACCGTACGGCCAACCGGGTCCTTACGGCCAGCAGCCGCAGGCGCCCCAGCCCGGCTACGGCTACCCCCAGCAGCCGCAGCAGGCCCCGCAGCCGGGCTACGGCTACCCGCAGCAGCCTCCGCCGGGCGTGCCGCCGCAGCCCAACCCTTACGGCCAGCAGCAGCCCTACGGCCAGCAGGCCCCTCACGGCCAGCAAGCTCCGTACGGTCAGCAACCGCCTTACGGCCAGCAACCGCCTTACGGCCAGCAGCCCTACGGTGCACCGCAGCCGCCGGCACCGGGCGGTGCCGGGAGGAAGACCGCCGTGATCATCGGGGCGGTGGCGGTCGTGGCGGCCATCGCGGTGGGCGCCTACCTGGTGATCGGTGGGGGCGGCGGCGCCGGGGGCGTCGCGGACGACGGACCGCACCGGCTGACGACTCCGGCCACCGTACTGACCGACTACAAGAAGTCGAAGAGCGACAGCGGCACCATGACGGAGGACGACCTGAAGGACGCCGAGAAGTGGGGTGTGCACGACCCGAAGGACGTCAACGCCGCCTACCAGGCGGGGGACAAGGCCAATCCGCTGAGCGGGAAACTGATCCAGTTCAGCGGCGTCTACGGCACCATCGACGATCCCGAGAAGACCGTCGACGCCATGTTCGCCTACATGAAGGACCAGTCCGGGAAGGGCGGGGACGAGGAGGGCGTCACTCTGGTCGGTGAGCCGAAGGCGTACCAGCCCGAGGCGCTCGACAACGCCGTCCTCAAGTGCCAGCAGGCCAGGGTCGACAACACGGACGGCGGGGCCGGTGAGCCGAAGCAGATGAACATGACGATCTGCATATGGGGCGACCACAGCACCCTCGGCTTCGTCATGCCGATGGAGTTCGCCTTGGTCGCGGCGGGCAAGGAGTCCGACCCGGCGGACGCCGCCGAACTCACCGCGAAGTTCCGCAAGGAGGTCCGCGTCAAGGCCTGACGGCCGGCCGACGACGGTGACGGAGAAGGGGCCCCGGTCGACCGGGGCCCCTTCTCCGTCACTTCTCCGTCACTGCTGAGGTCGCCCTCCGCCGCTCTTCCGGCGCGTCATCGGGACGGCGGCGGTCAGGCGGTCTTCTGCTCCCCCGGCCCCCGGCCCCGGGCGTCCCGCGGGATCAGCGTCGGGTTGACGTTGGAGTGCACGACGTCGGCGGTGATGACGACGCGGGCCACGTCCTTGCGGGACGGCACCTCGTACATCACCGACATCAGGACCTCCTCCATGATGGCGCGCAGTCCGCGGGCGCCGGTCTGGCGGAGGATGGCCTGGTCGGCGATGGCCTCCAGCGCCTCGCGCTCGAAGTCCAGTTCCACACCGTCGAGTTCGAAGAGGCGTTGGTACTGCTTCACCAGCGCGTTACGCGGCTCCACCAGGATCTGCAGCAGCGCCTCGCGGTCCAGGTTGTGCACGCTGGTGATCACCGGCAGCCGGCCGATGAACTCCGGGATCATGCCGAACTTGACCAGGTCCTCGGGCATGACGTCCTCGAACTGGTCCTTGGACTCCAGCTCCCGCTTGGAGCGGATCGTCGCGCCGAAGCCGATGCCCTTGGCGCCCGCCCGGGACTCGATGATCTTCTCCAGACCGGCGAAGGCACCGCCCACGATGAACAGCACGTTCGTCGTGTCGATCTGGATGAACTCCTGGTGCGGGTGCTTGCGGCCGCCCTGCGGCGGGACGGAGGCCGTGGTGCCCTCGAGGATCTTCAGCAGGGCCTGCTGGACGCCCTCGCCCGAGACGTCCCGGGTGATCGACGGGTTCTCGCTCTTGCGGGCCACCTTGTCGATCTCGTCGATGTAGATGATCCCGGTCTCGGCCTTCTTGACGTCGTAGTCGGCCGCCTGGATCAGCTTGAGCAGGATGTTCTCGACGTCCTCGCCGACGTAGCCCGCCTCCGTGAGCGCCGTGGCGTCGGCGATCGCGAAGGGCACGTTCAGCATCCGGGCCAGGGTCTGGGCGAGGAGTGTCTTGCCGGAGCCGGTGGGGCCCAGCAGGAGGATGTTGGACTTCGCGAGCTCGATCGCGTCGTCGCGGCCGTTCGCGCCGCCGTTCTCGCCGGCCTGGACGCGCTTGTAGTGGTTGTACACCGCGACGGAGAGCGCCTTCTTGGCCGCTTCCTGGCCGACCACGTAGCCCTCGAGGAACTCGTAGATCTCGCGGGGCTTCGGGAGCTCCTCCCAGCGCACCTCGCTGGTCTCGGCGAGCTCCTCCTCGATGATCTCGTTGCAGAGGTCGATGCACTCGTCGCAGATGTACACACCGGGGCCTGCGATGAGCTTCTTGACCTGCTTCTGGCTCTTGCCGCAGAACGAGCACTTGAGCAGATCGCCGCCGTCACCGATGCGTGCCACGGTGTGCTTCCCCTTCGCCTGGGAGCCGCCTCGACGCCATGCGTTCCAGCGGCTCCTGGTGCTGCCTTATGTCCGACGGTACCTTGCCGGGACCCCCGCGCGGGCCCCCCTTGGCACGGTTCACTTCCGCATGGGCCCTGCCATGCACAGTGCCACACCGCGCCAAGGGGCGGCAGACGATACAGGTCCGGCGACCCGAAGCGTCAGCGGACCGACTCGTTGTTCATCTTCCGGGTGGAGATGATCTGGTCGATCAGGCCGTACTCGAGCGCGTCCTCGGCGGTGAGGATCTTGTCGCGCTCGATGTCCTCGCGGATCTTCTCGATCGACTGGGTGGAGTGCTTGGCCAGCAGCTCCTCCAGCTGCGAACGCATCCGCAGGATCTCGTTGGCGGCGATCTCCAGGTCGGAGACCTGCCCGCGGCCGGTCTCGCTGTACGGCTGGTGGATCAGCACCCGCGCGTTGGGCAGCGCCATGCGCTTGCCGGGCGTGCCGGCGGCCAGCAGGACGGCCGCGGCCGAGGCGGCCTGGCCCATGCAGACCGTCTGGATGTCCGGCTTGACGAACTGCATCGTGTCGTAGATGGCGGTGAGCGCGGTGAAGGAGCCGCCCGGGCTGTTGATGTAGACCGAGATGTCCCGGTCGGGGTCCATCGACTCCAGGCACAGCAGCTGCGCCATGACGTCGTTGGCGGAGGCGTCGTCGATCTGGACGCCGAGGAAGATCACCCGCTCCTCGAAGAGCTTCGCGTACGGGTCGTACTCGCGGATGCCCTGCGAGGTGCGCTCGACGAAGCGCGGGATGACGTAGCGGGACTCGGCCGCCGGGCCGGTGTACTCGCCGCGGGAGCGGTTGTTCTCGGGACGCAGTCGGTCGTAGAGGCCGCTGCCGGGAAAGTCGTTCACGGTGTCTCCTGAGAGGGGCTGAGGCGGTGACGGGGGCGGGAGGGCGCCGTGCGGCCTCCTGGCGGGGTCCGCGGCACGGAGGCCCGGGAGGAGCCCGGGAAGGGAGCGGCCGACCGGTACGGGGCCGCGGAGAGCCGTGCGGACCCTTACTGGCCCGCCCCGGTGCCGCCGCCGCCCGGCATGCCGGCGGCCGTGGCGATCACGTCGTCGATGAGGCCGTAGTCCTTGGCCTCCTGGGCGTCGAACCAGCGGTCCCGGTCCGAGTCGCGGGTGACCTGCTCGACCGTCTGCCCGGTGTGCAGCGACGTGAGCTCGGCCATGCGCTTCTTGGTGTGCAGCAGCCGCTCGGCGTGGATCTTGATGTCCGAGGCGGAGCCCGCCAGGCCCGCGGAGGGCTGGTGGATCAGGATCTCGGCGTTCGGCAGGGCGAAGCGCTTGCCGCGGGTGCCGGCGCTGAGCAGGAACTGGCCCATCGAGGCGGCGAGACCCATCGCGATGGTCACCACGTCGTTCTTGATGTACTGCATGGTGTCGTAGATCGCCATGCCGGCCGTGATGGAACCGCCGGGGCTGTTGATGTAGAGGTAGATGTCCTTGTCCGGGTCGGCGGCAAGGAGCAGCAGCTGCGCGGTGATCCGGTTCGCGATGTCGTCGTCGACCGGCTGGCCGAGGAAGATGATCCGCTCGTTGAGCAGCCGGCTGTAGACCTGGTCGCCGAGGCCACCACCGATGGAAGGCTCGCCGGCGGCTGAAGGCATCAGATTCGTCACGTATCCACCTGCTCGTCTTGCGACGGCGCCGGGCCGTCTCACGTGTACTGCGTATTCATGGACCCTAACGCCAGGGCTGCGCCGAGGAATCCCACGAACGGGGGTGTTCGCCGGGGGCGTAGCGCCGCCCGGGGCGGGCCGCGCCCCGCGCGCCCCCGGGACCGCGGCCGGGCCCCGGAGGGCCGTCAGCGGTGCGTCCCGGCGCCGGATACCGGAACCGGATGCCGGAAGCGGATGCCGGAGCCGGACGCCGGAACCGGATACCGGAACCGGATGCCGGCGCCGGGTGCCGGAGCGGAGGGCCGCTCCCCGGGAACGGCGACGGGCCCCGGGTCGCACAAGTACCCGGGGCCCGTCGGACGTCACGTCGCGCGGCTGCCGTACGGCGTCAGCCCTGGGCCTGCTCCTCGCCGGCCTCGGCGGTGCCCTCCGCGGCCTCCACCGTCTCGGTGGCGGTCTCGGTCTCGTCCTCGTCCTCCAGGTCGACGACCTCGCCGTTGCTGTCCTTGACCGTGGCGGCCTCGACGACCAGCGCGAGGGCCTTGCCGCGGGCGACCTCGCCGACCAGCAGCGGCACCTGGCCGCCCTCGACGACCGCCTGCGCGAACTGGTCGGGGGACATGCCGGAGGAGGACGCGCGCCGCATCAGGTGCTCGGTGAGCTCCTCCTGGTTGACGTTGAGCTTCTCCCGCTTGACCAGCTCGTCGAGGACGAACTGGGTCTTGATGCCCTTGACCGCGGCCTCGCGGGTCTCGGCGTCGAACTCCTCGGCGGTCTTGCCCTGGATCTCCAGGTACTTGTCGAGGTCCAGGCCCATCTGGCCGAGCTGGTGGTGCTCCAGGTTGTGCTTGCGGGTGTTGACCTCGTCGTCGAGCAGCTTCTCGGGGACCGGCACCTCGACGAGGTCGAGGAGCTTCTCCAGGACCCGCTCCTGGGCCTGGGTGGCCTGGTCGTACTGCTTCATCTCCTGCAGGCGCTTGCGGCTGTCCGCGCGCAGCTCCTCCAGGGTGTCGAACTCCGAGGCCATCTGCGCGAACTCGTCGTCCAGCTCGGGCAGTTCACGCTCGGCGACCTGGCCGACCTTGACGGTGACCTCCGCCTCCTTGCCGGCGCCGGTGCCGCCCTTGAGCTCGGAGGTGAAGGTGGCCTCGCCGCCCGCCTCCAGGCCCGTCACCGCGTCGTCGATGCCCTCCAGCAGCTCGCCGGAGCCGATGGTGTAGGAGACGCCGCTGGCGACGCCGTCCTCCAGCACCTCGCCCTCGACCTTGGCCTCCAGGTCGAGGGTGACGACGTCGCCGTCGGCGGCGGCGCGCTCGACCGGGGTGGTGGAGGCGAAGCGCTCGCGGAGCTGCTCGACCGACTTCTCGAGGTCCTCCTCGGTCACCTCGACGGCGTCGACCTCGACCTCGATGGAGGAGAACTCCTCGGGGAGCTCGAGGGCGGGGCGGACGTCCACCTCGGCGGTGAAGTTCAGCGTCTCGCCGTCCTTCAGCTCGGTGATGTCGACCTCGGGCTGGCCCAGAACGCTGACCTCGGCCTCGTCGACCGCCTGCTGGTACAGCTTCGGCAGCGCGTCGTTGACGGCCTCCTCCAGCACGGCGCCGCGACCGAACCGCTGGTCGATGACCCGGGCGGGGATCTTGCCCTTGCGGAAGCCCTTCACCGTGACCTGCTGGTTGATCTTCTTGTACGCCGCGTCGAGGCTGTCCTTGAGCTCCTCGAAGGGCACCTCGACAGTGAGCCGAACCCGGGTCGGGTTCAGGGTCTCCACGGCGCTCTTCACGGTTCGGTCTCCTTGTGGCTGACTTCTGGGTTTCTGCCGGGGCCAGAGCGGCTCCGGCGGATTTCGCCGCCCGGAGGACTTCTAGAGGGTGAGACACACGGGCGCGCAGCTTGCATAGTAACCGCAGCGGTGCAACGGCCCAAAAGGCGATCACGCCCGAAGGTCTCGCCGTGATCGGATGCGATCGAGCAGGTGGTCGGGGTGGCGGGATTTGAACCCACGGCCTTCCGCTCCCAAAGCGGACGCGCTACCAAGCTGCGCCACACCCCGTCTGGTGCGAGACGTAGGGTACATGCCCGCCGACGTGCGGCGGCCGCATTATCGGGAGCGCCTCGACCTGCCGCCGTCGGCCGCGGCGGAGCGGATCGGGGCGCACCGATCCGGCCGGGCCGGGACGGAGTGTGCGGCGACGGGGGCGGACCCGCTAGGATGCTGGCAGTGCCGCGGCCGGTCCGGTCCGCGGCGCGTTGTGTGCGGGCGTAGCTCAATGGTAGAGCCCCAGTCTTCCAAACTGGCTACGCGGGTTCGATTCCCGTCGCCCGCTCTGAAACGGCTCAGGCCCAGGTGAGAGGGTATGCACCCGCTCCCTGGGCCTGAGTCGTCCGCGGGGCCGGATCAGCCGCCGTGCCCGCCGTGTGCCCCTCCCGGGCGGAACCGCGGCCGCTTCCCGTGGGCCGCGCGGCCCGGGTCAGCCCAGACGGGCGGCGGCGTACGCCTCGATGGCGTCCCGCTGGTACGCGGCCAGACCGGGTGCGATCGCCTCGTAGGCGGCGCGCCAGGCGTCGTTCTCCACGCAGGAGCGCCCCATGGCGCGGTACTCCTCGGTGGACACGGACCGCAGCCGCGCCAGGGTCCGGTACTGGGCGTCGGCCTCGGCCTGCACGGGCTCGGCATCGGCCGGGTGACCGGCGGCCATCAACTCGGCCAGCCGGATCATCTGCGCCGTGCGCTCGCGCTGCCCGGCCTCGACTTCCTGCGGGGTCATCGCGGCGACCCTGCGGGCCACCTCCTCGGCGTGCTCGGGGAAGTCACGCAGGCTCTCCCCGTACTGGGAGGGCCGCACGCCCTCGAACAGGTTCTCCGGTCGGTTGATGGCGGTCATGGCTCTGCCGTCCTTCCTGAGCTGCTCCAGTTCGGCGATGGTGCGGGAGACGGTGCCGGCCAGGGTGTCGAGCCGGTCGCGTTCGGCGAGCAGTCGCCGGTGGTGGTGGCGCAGGGCCTCCACCTCGTCGACCTGCTCGGCGAGGATCCGGCCGATCTCGGGAAGCCCTACGCCCAGCGCCCGCAGGACGAGGATCTGCTGCAGCTGCAGCAGCTGGCGTTCCGCGTAGTACCGGTGGCCGTTGGCACCGATCCGGGCGGGCGGCAGCAGACCGATCTCGCCGTAGTGCCGCAGGGTCCGGGCGGTCACGCCCGACATCCGGGCCACCTCGGCGATCGGTCGGTCCATCGCCGCCTCCCTCACCATCGCGTCACCGGGCCGGTCTCTCCGGCCCTGCTCAGGACGGTAGAAGCTGCCGCAGCGGCAACTTCAACCCCGGAACACAGACTCACACGATGCGCGGTGCCACGGCCGTGCGGGCGGCGCCGGACGCGGTCGCCGCCTACCGGGCCGTGTCCGCGGGCGCGCGAAGGGCCGCCCGGTGCGCTCCCGCGGGCGGCACTGCCGTGCGGGCGTCCGGGCCGCCGGGTTCCGGCGGCGGGAGCCGTCCGGCGTCAGAAGTTGATCGAGTTGATCGTCTCGGCTATCGAGTCGAGGAACCGCTGGATGGGCGGAGCCATGCCGGTCGAGGCGAGGAAGAAGCCGAAGAGCACGGCGACGATGGCCGGCCCCGCCTTGATGGAGCCGCTGCGCATCAACACCACGAGGATGATCGCCAACAGCAGCACCACGGACAGTGAAATGGCCACAACTGATCACACACCCTCGGTCGGTCGCTCTCCCGGCCCGGGGGCGCAACCCCGCGCACCCCCGCCAGGAACCATCGTGCCACCAACCCGGCCGCCTCATGCGGCACGTGACGCATCGTCGGGCTGTGATCTTCGTCCGAAGGCGTCCGCCCGCCTGCCGCGGCGGCCGGCGCTGCGGGTGGCCGGTGCGTTCCCGCGCCGTGGACGGGGTCTCGTCTCGCCACGCGGGCACGGACGGGTCCGACGGCGGTGGGTGGGGCGCTCAGCGGGCCGCGGGGCCGGCTGCGGCGCCGGCCGTGGGGCCCTCCCGGCAGATCAGCAGCAGGGCGCGGTCGTCGTTGACGTCCTTGGCGACCGCCTCGATGAGGTGCCAGGCGGCGCCTTCGAAGCCGCCGGCGACGTAGCGGTCGGCGGCGCCGGTGAGGCGGTCGATGCCCTCGACGATGTCGCGGTCGGCGGTCTCCACGAGGCCGTCCGTGAAGAGCATCACGACGTCGCCGGGGCGCAGCGTGCCCTTGACGGGGTCGAACTGGGCGCCGTCGTAGACGCCGAGGAGGGGGCCTTCGGCGGCCTTCTCCTCCCAGCGGCCGCTGCCGGCGCTCAGTTGGAGTCCCGGGGGGTGGCCGGCGGAGTAGAGCTCGTAGTCGCCGGAGTCCAGGTCCAGGACGAGGTGGATGGAGGTGGCGAAGCCCTCCTCCCAGTCCTGGCGGAGGAGGTAGCCGTTGGCGGCGGGGAGGAAGGCGTGCGGGGGCAGGGAGCCCAGCAGCCCGCCGAAGGCCCCGGAGAGCAGCAGGGCGCGGGAGCCCGCATCCATGCCCTTCCCGGAGACGTCGGTGAGGACGACCTCCAGGGTGCGGCCGCCGTTGGTGCGGGCCGCGACCACGAAGTCGCCGGAGAAGGACTGGCCGCCGGCCGGCCGCAGGGCCATCTCGTGGTGCCAGCCGCGCGGCAGCCGGGGGAGTTTGCTCTGCACCCGGATGCGTTCGCGAAGGTCGAAGAGCATGGTGCCGCCGCGCCGCCAGGGCACGCCGACCCGGCTGCGGAACTGGGCGATCAGCAGTCCCACGAAGCCGCAGGCGGCGACCACCAGGACCACGCCGGGGGTGACCCGCGACGGGCCCTCGGGGTACGGGCCGAGCTTCACCGACTCCACGATCAGGGCGGTAGCCGCGGCGGCGTACAGGCCGAGCAGGCTCGCCGGGCGCAGCAGCAGGCCGCCCGCGACGATCGGCAGGACCAGGGCCGACGGCGAGAACCACACCGCGTTGGCGAGGGTCGTCGCCGCGATCAGCGGGATGGTGAGGAGGAGGCCGGCCAGGGCGATCCAGTCGGAGCCGTCCCCGCGGAAGTAGTCGACGGCGGCTCTGCGCACGCCGACTCGGGCCCGGTGCCACTGCATCTTCCACCGGGCCGTGAGCGTGTCGGCCGCCGCGCGCCGCCCTCGTCCTGCTGCCATCAGTTCGGGACCCTATCCATCGGACCTGCCGCTTGGCACGGGAGGTCCTCGTTGTCGCCCGTCCGAGGTTCGATTTCACATTCAACTTCATCGGGCGGCACCACCGGGCGGCGAGCGGGAAATTGCCTCGCACGTCCCACATCGGCCCTGCTAGGCATGGGTCCATGGCGACTGACGGCACGGCCTCCGCACCGGACCTCCGAGTACTGCAACCGGACGAATGGGATGAGTGGTACGACAACCTCCTGCGCGCGTTCGGTGGTGCGGTGGAGTCCGCAGAGGAGCGCGGGCTGTGGCGGGAGCTCTCCGCGTACGACCGCTTCCTCGGCGTCTGGGACGAGGGCGCGTGCGTGGGCACGGCGGGGGCGTTCCCCTTCCGGGTCACCGTGCCGGGCGGGGCGGCGGTGCCCGCGGCGGGGATCACCGCGGTCAGCGTGGCGGCCACGCACCGCCGGCGCGGCCTGCTGACGTCGATGATGCGGCGGCAGCTGGACGACGTCCGCGCCTGGGGTGAGCCGCTGGCGGTGCTGACCGCCTCCGAGCCGGACATCTACGGGCGGTTCGGCTACGCCGCGGCGTCCTTCCAGATCGGCGCCGAGATCGACACCGCCCGGGTGCGGCTGTCCGTCCCGGCGGGCACCGACGACGTGCGGGTGCGGTACGCGCCGCCCGCCGAGGTGCTCCAGGCGTGCGAGGCGGTGTACGCGCGACTGGTTCCGCGGCGCCCGGGGATGCTGCTGCGGCAGCCGGGGTGGGAGCGGCTGGGGCTGCTGGACTCGGAGAGCGCGCGGGGCGGGGCGTCGCCGTTGCAGTGCGTGGTCGCCGAGCGCGGCGGCGAGGTCGTCGGGTACGCCCGCTACCGGGTCCGCCCGGGATGGGGTCCCAGCGGCCACGACGGGACCGTGGAACTGGGGGAGCTGGCCGGGCTCGACGGCGCGGCGGACGCGGCGCTGTGGCGCTTCCTGTTCGGCCTCGACCTGACGACGACGCTGCGCGTGCAGGGGCGCCCGGCCGACGAGGCCTGGCAGTACCAGGTGTCCGACATCCGGCGCTGCCTGCCGCGGGTGCGGGACGCGCTGTACGTCCGGCTGGTGGACGTGGGGGCCGCGCTGACGGCGCGGACGTACCAGTGCCCGGTGGACGTGGTGTTCGCGGTGGAGGACGACTTCTGCCCGTGGAACGAGGGGCGTTGGCGGCTGACCGGGGACGCGAAGGGCGCATCCTGCGAGCGCACCTCGGACGCGGCCGACCTGGCCCTGTCCGTACGGGAGTTGGCGGCGGCGTACCTGGGGGGCGTGTCGCTGGCTCCGCTGGCGGCGGCCGGCCGGGTGCGCGAGCTGCGGCCGGGAGCGCTGGCGGAGGCGGCCGTGGCGTTCGGCGGGGCGGTGGCGCCCTGGCTCCCGCACGGGTTCTGACACCGCGACAGGCCGGAAGGGTTCCGGGTCAGCCGGACTGGCAGGTCGGGCACCAGAACAGGTTGCGGGCGGCGAGGCCGGCGGTGCGGACGGTGTCGCCGCAGAGGTGGCAGGGCCGGTCGGCCCGGCGGTAGACGTAGACCTCTCCCCCGTGGTCGTCGACCCGCGGTGGCCGGCCCATCGCCTCCGGGGTGTGTTCCGGGCGGACGGTGTCGATGCGGTTGGTGCGGACGCCCTCGCGCATCAGTGCGGCGAGGTCGGCCCACATCGCCTCCCAGAGCTCGGGGCCGATGTCCCTGCCGGGCCGGTACGGGTCGACGCCGTGCCGGAAGAGCACCTCGGCGCGGTAGACGTTGCCGACGCCGGCGACGACCTTCTGGTCCATCAGCAGGGCGGCGACGGTGGTACGGCTGCGGGAGACACGGGCGTAGGCGGCGGACGGGTCCGCGTCGGCACGGAGCGGGTCCGGCCCGAGGCGGGCGTGTATCGCCTGCTTCTCGGGGCCGCGGATGAGGGCGCAGGTGGTGGGGCCCCGGAGGTCGGCGTGGGCGGTGGGGCCGGCGAGACGCAGCCGGACGGTGTCCGCGGGCGGGGGCGCGGGCGCGCCCCCGAAGGAGACCTTGCCGAAGAGGCCCAGGTGGATGTGGACCCAGTCGGTGTCCTCGGCGTCGCGGAAACCGAGGAAGAGGTGTTTGCCGTGGGCGTCGGTGCGGAGGAGCTCCGTGCCGCTGAGGAGGGCGGCCGCGTCGGAGAACCTGCCCTGGGGGCTGGAGACGGCGACCGCGCCGGTGAGGCGGGACGCGTAGTCCCGCGCGAGCCGGTGGATGGTGTGCCCCTCTGGCACCTGGCCGTCTCCTTTCCGCGTCCCGCGGTGTCACGTACTCCCCTGCGATGCCGCGCGCCCTGCGCTGCCACGCGACGCGTCGCCCCGCCCCGCCCCGCCACGCGGCACGGCACGGCACGAACGCGGTACCGGGGAGCGGTACCGCGTGTTCGCACGCGCCCAGGGCTCCCCGTGTTCGCGCCGCCGGACCGGTCGGGCGCCCGACCGGCGCGGCGTGCGACCCGGCACGGAGTCGAGGGCCGGGGAGGGCGCTACTACTGCTGGGGGTGGTGCGGCGGGATCGGGGGGACCTCGCCGGTCGTCTCGTAGGCCGACAGCATGTCGATGCGGCGGATGTGGCGCTCGTCCCCGGAGAACGGGGTGGCGAGGAAGGTCTCGACGAACTTCGTCGCCTCCTCCCGGCTGTGCATGCGCGCACCGACCGCGACGACGTTGGCGTTGTTGTGCTGCCGGCCGAGGCTCGCGGTCTCCTCGCTCCAGGCGAGGGCCGCCCGCACACCCTTGACCTTGTTCGCGGCGATCTGCTCGCCGTTCCCGGAGCCGCCGATCACGATGCCGAGGGCGTCCGGGTCGGCGGCGGTGCGCTCGGCGGCACGGAGGCAGAAAGGCGGGTAGTCGTCCTGGGCGTCGTAGATGTGCGGTCCGCAGTCCACGGGGTCATGGCCCGCCGCCTTGAGCCAGTCGACAAGGTGGTTCTTCAGTTCGAAACCGGCATGGTCGGAGCCGAGATACACGCGCATGGGACGAGTGTGACACGGCGGTCACCGGGGGGCGGCAGCGGGTTCCCCGACCGGGACCCCGCTCGTCGGCCGCGCGCACCGGGGAGCGGCGGAGCCGCGCGAGGGGATTGCGGGCGCGGCGGCGGCCGGTGGGGGCGCGCCCGACTGTCACTCGCCGGGGTGATCCGGCGGGGGCCCGCACCGCGCGCACCGGGACCCACCGCCAGGCAGGCCCCCGGCCCCGGCCCCGGCCCCGGCCCCGGCCCCGGCGGAGCGTCTCAGCGCCTGCCCGCGAGCTTCCAGGCTCCGGGCAGCGCACCCATCGCCAGCGCCGCCTTGAGGGCGTCGCCGAGCAGGAACGGGGTGAGGCCGGCCGCGATCGCGGCGGTGGCCGACATCCCGGTGGCGAGGGCCAGGTAGGGGACGCCGACGGCGTAGATGAGCGCCTCGCCCAGCAGCATCGTGCCGGCCATGCGCCAGACTCCGCGGTCGGCCCCGCGGCGGGCCAGGGCACCGACGACGGTCGAGGCGAGCAGCATGCCGAGGATGTAGCCGAACGAGGGCGCGGCCGCGCCGGACGCACCGCCCGCGAACCACGGCACGCCCGCGATGCCGGCGAGCGCGTACAGGGCGAGGGAGAGGAAGCCGCGACCGGCCCCGAGAGCGGTTCCCACGAGCAGCGCGGCGAAGGTCTGACCGGTCACCGGCACCGGGGAGCCTGGGACCGGGACGGCGAGCTGCGCCGCGAGTCCGGTGAGGGCGGCGCCGCCGAGCACGAGGGCGGCGTCGCGGGCGCGGGAGACCGGGAGCAGGTCGGCGAGGACCTGCCCGGGGCGGGCGACGGGGGCGGCGGCAGCGGTGCTCATGAGGTCTCCGCGAGGTGAGGGCGGTTCGGGACGTCGTGACGCTATCCCAGGGCCGTGGCGCCGATCACCGTCGGCCGTCGACAAAGGGAAGATCCGCCAAGTGGTGGACTTCGGACAACCACAGCCGCGTCCGCATGCAGCGGCGTGACACCGGTCACTGAGGTCGGGTGGCCTGGAGCACCTGGACGGGCACCGGGTGAACTGTCGGGTATCTCCAACAGACAGCTGCGGACACGGACGCGGAAGCAGAACGGCGGCACGCGCTGCGGCGGCAACGGCAGAACCGCTCCGGCCACGACAGGGCGATCTTCTTGCTGATAACTTGCTGTTGCGAGTGATTCGCAATAAGAGTCGAAGGGGACCCCATGTCCGTCTACACGCTGCCCGAGCTGCCGTACGACTACGCGGCGCTCGCCCCCGTCATCAGCCCCGAGATCATCGAACTGCACCACGGCAAGCACCACGCGGCCTACGTGAAGGGGGCCAACGACACGCTGGAGCAACTCGCCGAAGCGCGGGACCGGGAGCAGTGGCAGTCGGTCAACGGCCTGGAGAAGAGCCTGGCCTTCCACCTGTCCGGGCACGTCCTGCACTCGATCTACTGGCAGAACATGACGGCACCGCGGGACGGCGGCGGGCAGCCGCTGGCCGCCGACGGCGTGGGAGACCTCGCCGACGCCCTGGACGAGTCCTTCGGCTCGTTCGCCGCGTTCCGGGCCCAGCTGTCCCTGGCCGCCGCGGGCACGCAGGGATCCGGCTGGGGGGTACTCGCCCACGAACCGCTGAGCGGACGGCTGATCGTCGAGCAGGTCTACGACCATCAGGGGAACGTCGGCCAGGGCTCCACTCCGCTGCTCGTCTTCGACGCCTGGGAGCACGCCTTCTACCTCCAGTACCGCAACCAGAAGGCCGACTTCGTCGAGGCGATGTGGCAGGTCGTCGACTGGCAGGACGTGGCACGGCGGTACGAGGAGGCCGGGTCCCGCACGGGGCTGCTGCGGCCGGCCCGCTGAGAAGCGCCCCGCCTCGTGATCGTCTTCTCACCCCTCACGTGGCGGGCGGTGGAAAAGCCGGAGGCCCCGCGTGCGATGCGACGCGGGGCCTCCGGCGACACCCCGACGAAACCACCGGCTTCCGAACCACCGAACCACCGAACCCCGGACCACCGAACCCCGGACCACCGCCTCCCGGACCTCGGGCCCCCGGGGCGGCCGCATCGGAGGCCCGGGGCCGGCGCGCGGGGGGAGACGCCTACAGGTTGCTGAAGTCCGGTCCCTTGACGCGGGTGCGCTTGATCTCGTAGAAGCCGGGCACCGAGGCGACCGCCAGGGTGCCGTCCCACAGGCGGGCGGCCTCCTCGCCCTTCGGTGCGGGCGTGACGACCGGGCCGAAGAAGGCGATCTCCTCGCCGTCGGGGCCGGGCACCGCGATGACGGGGGTGCCGACCTCCTGGCCGACCTTCTCGATGCCCTCCTTGTGGGAGGCGCGCAGCTCGGCGTCGAACTCGAAGTTCTCCTGCTCGGCGTACTCGATCAGGTCGGCGGGCAGTCCGGCGTCCGCGAGCGCGCCGGCGATGGCCTCGCGGGTGGGGCCCTCGCCGTTGTTGTGGAAGCGGGTGCCGAGGGCGGTGTAGAGCGGTCCGAGGACGTCCGCGCCGTGCCGCTGCCAGGCCGCGGCGACGACCCGCACCGGCTTCCAGGCCTGGGTGGCGAGCATCTCCCGGTAGTCCTCGGGCAGCTCGTCCAGTTTTTCCTCGTTGAGCACCGCCAGGCTCATCACGTGCCAGCGGATCTCGATGTCACGGAGCTTCTGCACCTCCAGCACCCACCGGGACGTCATCCAGGCCCAGGGGCACAGCGGGTCGAACCAGAAATCGACGGGCGTCTTGGCGGAGGGCGTGGCGGTCTCGGGCATGTCTCTCCTCGACATTGAGTGTTTGAACCTGCAACATCCCCGTTGGTCGCGCCATTCCCGTCAGCAGCGCATGACAGGATCGGTCCTGTCCAGCCGTGTACCCATGACGTACGAGGGAGTGCCGCCCGTGCCCGGTGAGAATCTGTCCCGCGAGGAGGCCCGGGAGCGGGCCGCGCTGCTGTCCGTCGACGGTTACGAGGTGTCCCTCGACCTTCGCTCGGCGGTCGGCCCGTACGACGGCGACGGCCCGCGCACCTTCCGCTCGGTCACCACGATCCGGTTCCGCTGCAACGAGCCGGGGGCGACGACCTTCGCGGATCTGGTCGCGCCGGGCGTGACGTCCGTGGCGCTCAACGGCCGGGACCTCGACCCGAGCGAGGTCTTCGACGGCTCCCGCATCCTGCTCGAGGGCCTGACCGCGGAGAACGAACTCGTCGTCGACGCCCGGTGCGCCTACTCCCGCACCGGTGAGGGCCTGCACCGCTTCGTCGACCCCGAGGACGGCGAGGTGTACCTCTACACGCAGTACGAGCCGGCCGACTCGCGCCGGGTGTTCGCGAACTTCGAGCAGCCGGACCTCAAGGCTCCGTTCCGCTTCGAGGTGCGCGCCCCCGAGGGCTGGACGGTGTGGAGCAACGGGGCGGGCCGGCAGGCGGACGGTGTCTGGCGGTTCGCGGAGACCAAGCCGATCTCCACGTACATCACCTGCGTCGTGGCCGGCCCGTACCACTACGTCACGGACACCTACACGCGCACCCTCGCCGGCGGCGGCACCCTGGAGATCCCGCTCGGCGCGATGTGCCGCAAGGGCCTCGCCCCGCACTTCGACGCCGAGGACGTCTTCCTGGTCACCAAGCAGGGCCTGGACTTCTTCCACGACCACTTCGACTACCCGTACCCGTTCGGGAAGTACGACCAGGCCTTCGTGCCCGAGTACAACCTCGGCGCCATGGAGAACCCGGGGCTGGTGACCTTCCGCGAGGAGTTCGTCTTCCGCGGCCGGGTCACGCAGGCCTCCTACGAGAGCCGCGCCAACGTGATCCTGCACGAGATGGCGCACATGTGGTTCGGCGACCTGGTCACCATGGAGTGGTGGGACGACCTGTGGCTGAAGGAGTCCTTCGCCGACTTCATGGGCGCCTTCTCCCTCGTCGGTGCGACCCGCTTCACCGACGGCTGGATCACCTTCGCCAACCGCCGCAAGGCGTGGGCCTACCGCGCCGACCAGCTTCCGTCCACCCACCCGATCACGGCCGACATCCGCGATCTGCAGGACGCCAAGCTGAACTTCGACGGCATCACCTACGCCAAGGGCGCCTCGGTACTGAAGCAACTGGTGGCCTACGTCGGCGAGGAGGCGTTCCTGGAGGGCGCCCGCCGCTACTTCAAGCGCCACGCGTACGGCAACACGCGCCTGGCCGACCTGCTGTCGGTGCTGGAGGAGACCAGCGGCCGGGACATGGGCGCCTGGGCGCGGGCGTGGCTCCAGACCGCGGGGGTCAACTCGCTCACCCCGCAGGTGCTGCTGGACGCCCGCGGCCGGATCGACGAGCTGGCGGTGGTGCAGGAGGCCGCACAGTCGCACCCCGAGCTGCGGCCGCACCGGGTCGCGGTGGGCCTGTACCGGCGCACCGCCGCCGGCGCGCTGGAGCGGTACGCCCGCGCGGAGACCGACGTCGACGGGGAGCGGACCGTCGTGGCGGAGCTGGCGGGCGCCGAGGCACCGGAGCTGGTGCTGGTCAACGACGACGACCTGACCTACTGCAAGATCCGCTTCGACGAGACCTCGCTCGCCACGCTGCGCGCGCACCTGGGCGAGGTGACCGACCCGCTGACCCGCGCCCTGTGCTGGTCGGCGCTGTGGAACATGACCCGGGACGCGCTGCTGCCGGCCCGGGACTTCGTCGGCCTGGTGCTGCGGTGCGCCGGGCGCGAGTCGGACATCGGCGTGCTGCAGATGCTGCACGCCTGGTCCGAGTCGGCGGTCGTGCACTACGCGGCGCCGGCGTGGCGGGAGACCGGCGAGCGGCTGCTGGCGGAGGGCGCGCTGCGGGAGCTGCGGCGGGCGGAGCCGGGCAGCCAGCACCAGCTGGCCTGGGCGCGCTTCTTCGCGACGACGGCCGCCGGGCCGGCCGACCTGGAACTGCTGCGCGACCTGCTCGACGGCAAGGCGACGATCGAGGGCCTCACGGTCGACCAGGAGCTGCGCTGGGCCTTCCTGGAACCGCTCGCGGCGCACGGCGTCGCCGACGAGGGGACGCTCGCCGCCGAACTGGCCCGGGACGACACCGCCTCCGGCGAACGCCACCAGGTGCGCTGCCTGGCCGCGCGTCCCTCGGCAGCGGTCAAGGCGCAGGCCTGGGCGCAGGTCGTGGAGTCGGACGCGCTGTCCAACGCGCTCACCGAGGCGGTGATCGCCGGCTTCGCGCAGGCCTCCCAACGGGACCTGACCGCCCCGTACGCGCCGAAGTACTTCGCGGCGATCGAGCGGGTGTGGGCCGAGCGGTCGATCCAGATCGGCATGGACGTCGTGCGCGGGCTGTTCCCCTCGCTGCAGGCCTCGCAGGGGACGCTGGACGCGGCCGACGCGTGGCTCGCGGGGCACCGGGACGCGGCTCCCGCGCTGCGCCGGCTGGTGCTGGAGGCGCGGGACGACCTGGCGCGGGCGCTGCGCGGCCAGGCCTGCGACGCGGCGGCGGACGCCGGCTGAGCCCCGGGCCGGGCGCGGGCCCGGCCCACCGCACCCCCACCCGAGCTTTGGCCTACGCCTGAGCGATCCGTAAGCGTTACGGAATGCGGGCAACGCCAACCGTGACCCCTGGTCCGCATCCGAACGGACCAGGGGTTTTCGCCGCCCAATCGGCAGCCCGGCGGCCACCCTTTAGGGCGGGCCTGTCCGGTTTCGGCGACGGGCATGTAACAGCGGTTAAGGGGCGGATCGGGCACGGGAATGCCCGGATCATGAACCACGACGCCCCGCTCCCCCCGGTCTCCCCCCAGCCGCTGCACCGCGCCGGCGAGGCCCGCCGACGCCTCCTGACGGCAGCCCAGCTCCGCACGCGCGGCGTCTCCGCCGCCGAACTGGCCGAGCACTGCCGGCCGGGCGGCCCCTGGCAGCAGCCGCTGCCCGGTGTCGTCCTGCTGCACCCGGGCCCGCCGACGGGCGAGGAGCGGCTGCACGCGGCGCTGCTGTACGCCGCCCGGGAGTCGGCTGCACCGGCGGTACCGGTGCAGCCGTGCGCCGAGGAGCCGCACCGTCCGGCCTACCGCGAGGCCGTGGTGACCGGCCTCGCGGCACTGACACTGCACGGCTTCACGGCCACTCCCCCGCTGCTGTCCCTGGAGACGGTCGACGTCCTCGTCCCCCGGCTGCGCCGGCTGCGCTCCAGCGGCTGGGTGCGCATCCTGCGCAGCCCGGCCGTGCCGGCGCCGCGGCAGGTCGACGGGGTACCGGTGGCGCCCGTGCCGCGCGCCCTGGCCGACGCGGTGGCCCGGCTCGCGGACGCGGACCTGGTACGCCGGCTGCTCACCGAGGCGGTGCGCGGCGGCCACTGCGAACCGGCGGCGGTGGTCGGGGAACTGAACCGGGCGAAGCTGCTGGGCCGACCGCACGTGGTGGACGCGGTGGACGCGCTGCTCGTGGAGGGCCGCGCCATCGCCGAGGACCGCCTGTACCGCATGGTCCACTCCTGCGGGCTGCCCGACCCGGTGTGGAACGTGGACCTGCGGCTGCCCGGCGGCCCGCATCTCGGAGGCCTGGACGCCTACTGGCCGGAGCAGGCGGTGGCGGTGGAACTGGACACCCGCGCCCCGCGCCGGGACCGGGACCGGTCGGAGGAGGACGACGCGCTGTGGTCGGAGTACGCCCGCAAGCGCGAGCACCTGGAGCGGCTGGGCATCACGGTCGTGCACATCACCCCGCGGAAGCTGCGCGAGGCGATGGGGCAGCAGGCGGCGGTGGTCCGCACGGCGCTGCTGGCGGCGGCGGACCGGGACCCGGCCGCCTATGTCGTGGTGCTGCCCCGGTAGTGACGGACCGGGCGGTACCAGGAGGGGAGGGGAGGGGAGGGGAGGGGAGGGGAGGGGCTGCCGGGGCGCGGGCCGCGGGGCCCCTCCTCGTGCGCCGGGGCCCGGCTCCGCAGCCCGACCCGCGCCGTCAGCCCTTCTTCAGGAGCAGTTCGGTGTTGCGGTCTCCCGGGTCGCCCTGGAGCCGGAGGGACCCCTCGTTGGCGTTGAAGGAGAGTTCCCGGTAGAGCGCGGCGAGGCCGGTCTGACTGAGGTCGGCGAAGTCCGTGCGGTGCGGCGCCGCGGACTCGACGAGGGTGGTGTGCAGGGAGAGGGTGCCGTCCCGGTTGTCGACCAGTTCGACGACCCGGGCGAGCTGGGGGAACTCGACGTGGGAGGCGGTGGAGACCTCCCAGAAGCCGTGGCCGCCGCTGCCGGGGTGCGCGGTGACGGCGTTGCGGTGCTCGTGGCCGTTCACCCAGGCGACGACGTTGCGGTGCCGGCCCAGGAGCGCGAGCAGCTCGTCCCCGTTGTGGCGCCGCTCGTGCGGGCGGGCCGGGTCGGGCACCGCGGGGCCGGGCATCGACCTGCTGGTGTAGTGGCTGAAGACGATGACGTACGTGTCGCGGTGCGCGCGCAGGGTGCGCTCCAGCCAGGCCATCTGGGCGGCGTCCACGGAGCCGGTGTAGTAGCCGCCGGGGTCGGTGGTGTCGAGGCTGATGCCTAGGACGTCGGCGGAGAGGGGGAAGGCGTAGTACTGGGTGCCCGCGTCGAGGTTCGCCGCGCTGTAGCCGTGGCCGACCGGGCCGGGGCCGGTGTGCTCCGGGTCGAGGTGGGCCCGGACGTGGTCGGCGGGGGTGAACAGCGCCCGCCGCCCGTCCGGGGTCACCGGGCGCATCTGCCGTGCGTGGGACCGGAGCAGTTCGCCCAGTGCCCTCCCCTGGGGGTCGGTGCCGTCGTAGATGTGCTTCTGGAGCCGGCGCGCCTCGGCCGGGGGGACGCTGAGCAGCTTCCGGTCCCCGACGGCGAACTCGGCGAGGTAGGAGTCCCCGTGCCCGAAGCAGCCCACCGGCATGGAGTCGTGGTTGCCGACGGTCGAGTACCAGGGCAGCCGGAGGCCCGGGCTGCGCACCTCGCGGACGGCGGCGTCCAGGAAGCCTTCCAGGTGCGGGAAGCCCCGCTGCTTGTACTGGTCGCGGACGGCGGAGTCGGGCTGCCAGTAGAGCTTCAGACCGCTGCTCAGCGCGCCCTCGTAGTGGCGCGGGTCCCCGGAGTTCGGGGCGATGCGGCCGCCGCTCATCACCTTCAGGTACCAGTCCAGCTCGAGGACGCTGTTGTTGTCGGTGTTGTCGCCGGTGGAGACCACGCAGCCGAGCGGTGCACCGGTGACGGGCCCGGCCCGCAGCGCGTTGACCCGCTCGACCAGGGCGATCGCGCCGTGCACCGTGAGCGCCTCCTGCGGCCGCCAGGCGTGCGGCTGCGCGGCCCGCAGGAACTCCACCCGCAGCGGATGCTGACTGTCCATCAGATGCAGGTCGGTGAGCTGGACGAAGGAGGCGAGCGCGGTGCGCCGGCCTGCCCGGCCGGCCTTGCCGGCGGCCAGTTCGCCCCGCACCACGCGCCGCCAGCCGGGCCCGCTGCCCAACCTGCGGTAGCCGGAGCCGGACTTCGCGGTGGCGACCGCGGCGAGGGTGGTGCCCCTGGTGTACGGGGCCAGGGGTGCGGCCGCGGGAACGGCGGCACGGGGCGCAGGGACGGGGGTGCGGGGCGCCGGGTCGGCCGCGGGAGCGGTGGGGGCCGCCTGGCTTTCGATCGGCTGCAGGGCGTAGCCCAGCCCTGCGGTGGCGGAGGCGGCGGCGGTGACGGCGAGAACGGTACGGCGGTCGATCCCCCGCAGGGGACTGGCGACGGAGCGTGAGCGCGGCATGGCGCGGTCTCCCCGGGGACGGAAGCGGCGGCAGGATCGGCGGGACGGTTCGCCGTCGGGCACGGGCGCGAAGGACCCGCCGTACGGGATGCTTGGCACCGGCGGTGACCTGCGCGTGAACGGGGACGCAACGTGCAGCGCCGATCGCGGTACGTGGATCACGGTCCGCCCCGGGCGCCCGAGCCGGCCGCCGAAAGCTCCCTCGGTGGCCGGGGATTGGTCACGCAGCGTTCATCCGGCGGGGTAGGCGGGCAGCCGTCGACGGGCGGGGGCGCCCTGCGCGTCCGGCGGCGTTCGGAGGAACGGTGGCGTTCGGAGGGCCGGTGGCGTTCGGAGGGCCGGTGGCGTTCGGAGGGCCGGTGGCGTTCGGAGGGCCGGTGGCGTTCGGAGGGCCGGTGGCGGGAAGGGCGGGGGCGCCGGACGAGCGGAGGCGGCAACCGCTCGCGGACCGCCGTCCGCTCACGTGATGAGCGGCCGGTCGCGGGAGGGAGGGCCGCGCCCCTCCGGCGGAGCCGGCTTCCGCCCTCTTCGGGACAGACCACCCCGTAACGCATCGGGGGTTTTCCCCATACATCGATTTCGATTCGGTCAACACTCCCCAATGAACGGGCCCTTGGGTAAAGCTGAGCGATCGTCCGGGGTCGCCTACCGGACACGTACGACCAGGGCCGATCCGTCCTGGCCGGTTCACCCACGCTCCTTTACCTGCAAGGGATGCCGATGACCAACACCCCCCAGAGCGACCCGACACCGGGTACCAGACGCGCGGTGCGGATGGCCGTGGCCGCGGGCCTGGTGGCCGCGCTGTCCGCGGCCGGGCCGATACCCCTGGCCTTCGCCGCGGACAACCCGCCCGCGGCGGACGCACCCCCCGCCACCGACCCGGGCGCCAAGTCCGCACACGACAAGCTCGGTTCGGACGACGCCGACGCGCTCGCCGCGGCCAAGGCCAAGGGCGACAGGACCGTCACGATGATGGTCGCCACCGCCCCCGGGCAGACCGAGCAGGTCGCCGAGGAGCTCGACGGCGTCAAGGGCGGCTCCGTGGGCCTCGCCTACGACAAGCTCGGCTACGTCCGCGCCACCGTGCCGACCGCGAAGGCCGACGCGGCCATCGCCGCCGCCGCGAAGCTCTCCTCCGTGCACGCCATCGACCTGCGGCAGGAGATCCAGCTCGACGACCCGACGCCGGCCGCGGACACCGTCCAGGGGATCAGGAGCGGCAGGCACAACCGCAGTTATCCGGGGCCCGGTGCGAACACCCCCGCCAAGAACCCGTACAACCCGTCCTTCGAGACGGGCGCCGTCGACTTCGTGAAGAAGAACCCGAAGGCGGACGGCCGCGGCGTCACCATCGGCATCCTCGACTCCGGCGTCGACCTCGGCCACCCGGCGCTGCAGAAGACCACCACCGGCGAACGCAAGATCGTCGACTGGGTGACCGCCACCGACCCCATCGTCGACGGCGACCTCACCTGGCGCCCGATGGTCAGCGACGTCTCCGGGCCGAGCTTCGCCTACGGCGGCCGGACCTGGACCGCGCCGGCCGGCTCGTACCGGATGAGCCTCTTCAAGGAGTCCTACACCGCGGGCGGTGACGCCAAGGGCGACGCCAACCGGGACGGCGACACCACCGACTCCTGGGGCGTGCTGTACGACCCGGCGGCGGGAACCGTGCGGGTCGACCTGAACGACAACCACGACTTCAGCGACGACACGCCGATGAAGCCGTACAAGGACGGCCACCAGGTCGGCTACTTCGGTACCGACGACCCCTCCACGGACGTCGCCGAGCGTCAGCCGTTCGTCGTGCAGATCCGCAAGGACGTGCCGATGGACCCCTACGGGGGCAGCTGGGTCGGCAAGAAGGCCGACTTCGTCAACATCGGCGTCATCGAGTCCGAGCACGGCACCCACGTCGCCGGCATCACCGCCGCCAACGGCCTGTTCGGCGGGAAGATGAACGGCGCCGCCCCGGGTGCGAAGATCGTGTCGTCCCGGGCCTGCACCTGGTCGGGCGGCTGCACCAACATCGCGCTCACCGAGGGCATGATCGACCTGGTGGTCAACCGCGGCGTCGACATCGTCAACATGTCGATCGGCGGCCTGCCCGCGCTGAACGACGGCAACAACGCGCGCGCCGAGCTGTACACCCGCCTGATCGACACCTACGGCGTGCAGCTGGTGATCTCCGCGGGCAACTCCGGCCCCGGCGTCAACACCATCGGCGACCCGGGCCTGGCCGACAAGGTGATCTCGGTCGGCGCGGCCATCTCGAAGGAGACCTGGGCCGCCAACTACGGCTCGGTGGTGAAGAGGAGGTACCAGCTGCTGCCCTTCTCCTCCCGCGGCCCGCGCGAGGACGGCGGCTTCACCCCGACGCTGGTCGCACCCGGCGCCGCCATCAACAGCACCCAGACCTGGCTGCCGGGCTCCCCGGTGAAGGAGGCGGGCTACTCGCTGCCGGCCGGCTACTCGATGCTCCAGGGCACCTCGATGGCCTCCCCGCAGGCCACGGGCGCCACGGCGCTGCTGCTGTCCGCGGCCAAGGAGCGGCACATCGCGCTGACGCCGGCCGATCTGCGGACGGCGCTCACCTCGACGGCCCACCACATCCGGGGCGTTCAGGCGTACGAGGAGGGTGCGGGCCTGATCGACGTCGTCGACGCGTGGAAGGCCGTCCGGCACCACGCCACCGCCCATGAGTACACCGTCAAGGCGCCGGTCGACACCGCGATCGACCAGTTCCTGAAGACGCCGGGCTACGGCACCGGCCTGTACGACCGCGAGGGCGGGCTGAAGGCCGGCCAGCGGAAGACGTACGAGATCACCGTGACCCGCACGTCCGGTCCCGACCGCCCCGTCCGCCACCGGCTGCACCTGGCGAACAACGCGGACCACACCTTCCGCATCGTCGGCCGCAGCACCGTGTGGCTCCCGCTGAACGAGCCGGTGACCGTCAAGGTCGAGGCCAGGCCGCGGCACGCCGGCGCGGCGAGCGCGATCCTGGAGGTCGACGACCCGCGCACCGAGGGCGTCGACAAGCAGATCCTGACCACCGTCGTGGTGTCGACGCCGGTGAAGTACGCCTTCTCCGCGTCCGGCCGGATCGAGCGCAACAGCACCCGCTCGTACTTCCTGACCGTCCCCGAGGGCGCCACGTCTCTCGAGGTGGCCATGAGCGGGCTGAAGGGTGACAGCCAGACCCGGTTCATCGCCATCCACCCGTACGGCGTCCCGGTCGACAACACCTCGACGATCTACTGCTACCCGCACTACAACCCGGACAACACCTGCCGCCCCGACCTGCGTGCGTACAGCGACCCGCAGCCCGGCGTGTGGGAGGTCGAGGTCGAGGCGCGGCGGACCTCGCCGCTGCTGGACAACCCGTACAAGCTGGACGTCACCGTGCTCGGCGCGGCCTTCGACCCGGAGACCGTGACGGTGCCCGAGGCGAAGGTCGGCACCCCCACCCCGGTTTCCTGGACGGTGACGAACAACTACGCCCCGCTGCAGGGCACCCTGGTGGGCGGCCCGCTGGGCTCCTCCAAGTCGGCCCGGCCCACGATCGGCGAGGGCGAGACCCAGACCACCACCGTCGAGGTCCCCGAGGGCGCGAAGTCCCTGGACGTCGCCATCGGCAACGTCTCGGACGCCTCCGCCGACCTCGACCTGACGGTCTACGACCAGAACGGCAAGGTCGTCGGGCAGTCCGCCGACGGCGACTCGGAGGAGGCGGTCTCGCTCGCCGAGCCGGCCGCCGGCATGTACACCGTCGAGGTCTACGGCTACTCCGTCCCGGCCGGTTCCACCGAGTACGACTACCGGGACGTGTTCTTCTCCGCCGCGCTCGGCAGCGTCACCGTCGACGGTTCGGCGCCGGTCTCGCTGGGCACCGGCGACAGCACGTCGGTCTCCGCCGCCGTCACCGCGACGGCGGCCGCCCCGGAGGGCCGCGAGTTCTTCGGGCAGGTCCAGCTGGTCAACGCCCGCGGCACGGTCGCCGGCGTGGGCAGCGTCCGGATCGGGAACGTCGTGCAGTAGGCGGCGGCACCCTTCGGGAACGCGGGGGCGGGCGTCCGGCCGAGGGCCGGGCGTCCGCCCCCTTCGCGTGCGCCCGCCGCCCGCGCCGCCCTCACCCGCAGCCCAGGCCGCGGGCGGCGGGCAGGGCGCCGGCGAGTTCCGCCCGCGCGGCGGCGAGGGCGCCGGGCTCCGCGACCCACACCCCGGCGGTGGCGGCGCCCCGTTCGACGCCGACCAGCACGTGGCCGCCCTCGCGGGGCGCGGGCACCGCGTCCGGACCGACGAGGACGGTCACCGCGGGCGCACCGCCCGGTCCGGGCAGGTAGGACCTGGTCACCCTGAGGGTGACCCGCTGCCGGCCGGTGCCCGGCACCGGCCGCACTCCGGTCACGTCGCCCTCGGCGAGCAACCGCAGGCAGGCGAGGTAGCGGGGGTCGCCGAGCCGGCCGGTGTCCGGCGCCGCCTCCTGCGCCGCGGACCTCGCGGCGGCGGAGGCGGCCGCGTCGTCGTGGGCGCCGCTCCCGGCCTGGACGACCAGCCAGCCGACGAGCCCGACCAGGGCGGCGGCCGCGGCGGTGCCGAGCGCGGCGGGCAGGAGGCGGCGCCGGGGCCGGCGGGCGACCGCCCGCGCGCGGGGCGGCTCGGGCCGGGGCGGCGCGGCCAGGGCGTCGCCGAGGGCGGTCAGCCCCTCGCGCAGGAGGGCCACGTCGGCGATCGCGGCGCGGTGCTCGGCGAGGAGGGCGGCATCCTCGCGGGCCTCCTCGGGCAGGGGTTCGCCCGTGATCGCGGCCATCAGCGGGTCCGGCGGCAGCGGGTCCGGCGGCAGCGGGTCCGGCGGCAGCGGGTCCGGCGGCAGCGGGTCCGGCGGCAGCGGGTCGCCGCGCCGCGGATGCGGAGTGGCCGCGCCGGGACCGGGGTGGTCAGCGCGGCCGGGGAGTCCGTCCCGGCCGGGTCGTTCATCGCCGCCGGGGAGTCCTGCGTCCCGGCCGGCTCGCGCGTCCCGGCCGGGGAGTCCGTCGCGGCCGGCACCGGGGGTGCGGTCGGAGTGGTCCTCGTGTCCGGCGTGGTCGGGGGGCACCTCACACCACCTCGTTCTCGTGCAGTCGGGCGCGCAGGGCCCGTACCGCCGCGTGCAACCGGCTCTTGACGGTGCCCTCCGGGACGCCGAGCTGCTCGGCGATGGAGCGGACCGGAAGATCGGCGTAGAAGCGCAGCACCAGGACCTGGCGCTGCGCCTCGGGCAGCTCGTCCAGGCCCTGGGCCACGGCGACGGAGAGGACGCTGCGGTCCTCCCCGGAGGGGTGCTCCGGCGGGCGCAGGGCGGCGAGGCGCTCCCCCAGCCGTTCCTGCCGGCGCCTGGCCCGGTGCCAGTCCACGGCGAGGCGGGAGGCGACCACCGCCGCCCAGGCCGAGACGTCCCGCGGCGCCTCCCGGCCGCTCGCGGCGCGCTCCAGCAGCCGCAGGCGGACCTGCTGCACCCCGTCCGGCAGGTCCGCCTGCGGCACCCCGCCCAGGGCGAGCACCGCCCGCACCCGGCGTTCCTGTACGGCGTCCAGCGGATCGCCGGCGCTGCCGCCGCCGGCCCGCGCCTCCCGGCCCCGCCGGGACCATCCGCGCAGCACAAGCCACCCCCTCCGCGTGTCCCTCCTACGACGTCGCACCGGGCCGGAACGTTCGATCGCGTCGCCGGCCGCGGAGCGAGGCGTACGTCACACCTCGTGTGGCGGCGCGCGGTGCGGGCAGGGGAGCCTCCGGCGCGGGCCGCCCCCGGGATGCGTTCCCGCAGCTCAACCGGGGTGCTCGCGGAACGTCCGGAACAGCGGGCGGAACGCGGGCGTCCCAAGGGGCGAACACAGCGCGCAAAATATTGGACATCCGGGCCGGGGTCGACCCCATGATGGAAAA
Source organism: Streptomyces sp. MS06 (assembly GCF_047200655.1). Lineage (NCBI taxonomy): Bacteria > Bacillati > Actinomycetota > Actinomycetes > Kitasatosporales > Streptomycetaceae > Streptomyces > Streptomyces sp. MS06. Next base: position 83,275 of record NZ_JBJZOJ010000014.1, on the reverse strand, counting down.
GCCTCGGCCAAGTGTGAGAGACAGGGAGTCGCCGTGAGGGTCGGAATCGTCGGAGCCACCGGTCAGGTCGGCACGGTCATGCGCGGGATCCTCCGCGAGCGGAACTTCCCCCTCGACGAGCTGCGCCTGTTCGCCTCGGCCCGCTCCGCGGGGACGGTCCTGGACGGCGTGACGGTGGAGGACGCGGCGACCGCCGACTACACCGGGCTGGACATCGTGCTGTTCTCGGCGGGCGGCTCGACCTCGAAGGCGCTGGCGCCGAAGGTCGCCGCCCAGGGCGCCGTCGTCATCGACAACTCCTCCGCCTGGCGGCGGGACCCGGAGGTGCCGCTGGTGGTCTCCGAGGTGAACCCGCACGCGATCGCCGACCGCCCCAAGGGCATCATCGCCAACCCGAACTGCACGACGATGGCCGCGATGCCGGTGCTGAAGCCGCTGCACGCGGAGGCGGGGCTCGAGGCGCTGGTCGTGGCCACCTACCAGGCGGTGTCCGGGTCCGGTCTGGCCGGCGTGGAAGAGCTGTTCGAGCAGGTCAGGAAGGTCGGCGAGGACGCACCCAAGCTCACCCACGACGGCGCGGCCGCGGACTTCCCGGAGCCGAACAAGTACGTCGCCCCGATCGCCTACAACGTGCTGCCGATGGCCGGCTCGATCGTGGACGACGGCCTGCACGAGACCGACGAGGAGCAGAAGCTCCGCAACGAGTCCCGCAAGATCCTGGAGGTCCCCGGCCTGAAGGTCTCCGGCACCTGTGTGCGGGTTCCGGTGTTCACCGGGCACTCCCTCCAGGTCAACGCCCGCTTCGCGCGGCCGATCAGCGTGGAGCGCGCCAAGGAGCTGCTGGCCGGCGCCCCGGGGGTCGCCCTGGCCGACGTCCCGACGCCGCTGCGGGCGGCCGGACAGGACCCGTCGTACGTGGGCCGCATCCGCGACGACGAGACGGTGGAGAACGGGCTCGCCCTGTTCGTCTCGAACGACAACCTCCGCAAGGGTGCGGCGCTCAACGCCGTGCAGATCGCGGAGCTGGTGGCGGCCGAGCTGGCCGGCTGACCGACCGGCTGCTCCCGGCCGGCGGGCACGGGGAGCACGGCCACGCGCGAGGGGGCGGTCGCCATGGTGGCGACCGCCCCCTTCGCATGCCCGCCGCGGACCGCCCGGGTCGTCGCCCCGCGCGCCACTCGCGTGGAAGGATGGCGCAACCGACACATCACGAGGAGATGACCGCGTGCCTGGCACAAACCTGACTCGCGAAGAGGCGCAGCAGCGGGCGAAGCTGCTCACCGTTGACTCGTACGAGATCGACCTCGATCTCTCCGGCGCGCAGGAGGGCGGCACCTACCGGTCCGTGACCACGGTGCGCTTCGACGTCGCCGAGAACGGCACGGATTCGTTCATCGACCTGGTGGCCCCGGCGGTGCACGAGATCGCGCTGAACGGCGACCCGCTCGACCCGGACGAGGTCTTCAAGGACTCGCGCATCGCGCTGCCGGGCCTGCTGGAGGGGCGCAACATCCTGCGCGTCGTCGCCGACTGCGCCTACACCAACACCGGTGAGGGCCTGCACCGGTTCGTCGACCCGGTCGACGACCAGGCCTACCTGTACACGCAGTTCGAGGTGCCGGACGCCCGCCGGGTCTTCGCCGCGTTCGAGCAGCCGGACCTGAAGGCCACCTTCCAGTTCACCGTGCGCGCCCCCGAGGGCTGGACCGTGGTGTCCAACTCGCCGACCCCGGAGCCCCGGGACAACCGCTGGGTCTTCGAGCCGACGCCGCGCATCTCCACGTACATCACGGCGCTCATCGTCGGCCCGTACCACAGCGTGCACAGCGTGTACGAGAAGGACGGGCAGAGCGTGCCGCTGGGCATCTACTGCCGCCCGTCGCTCGCCGAGTTCCTGGACTCGGACGCGATCTTCGAGGTGACCCGGCAGGGCTTCGACTGGTTCCAGGAGAAGTTCGACTTCCCGTACCCGTTCGCGAAGTACGACCAGCTCTTCGTGCCCGAGTTCAACGCGGGCGCGATGGAGAACGCCGGCGCGGTCACCATCCGCGACCAGTACGTCTTCCGTTCGAAGGTGACCGACGCCGCCTACGAGCTGCGCGCGGAGACGATCCTCCACGAGCTGGCGCACATGTGGTTCGGCGACCTGGTCACCATGGAGTGGTGGAACGACCTGTGGCTGAACGAGTCGTTCGCCACCTACACGTCGATCGCCTGCCAGGCGTACGCGCCGCAGTCGCGGTGGCCGCACTCCTGGACCACGTTCGCCAACTCGATGAAGACCTGGGCCTACCGCCAGGACCAGCTGCCGTCCACGCACCCGATCATGGCCGAGATCCGCGACCTGGACGACGTCCTGGTCAACTTCGACGGCATCACGTACGCCAAGGGCGCCTCGGTGCTCAAGCAGCTCGTCGCGTACGTCGGCATGGACGAGTTCTTCCGGGGTGTGCAGGCGTACTTCAAGCAGCACGCCTTCGGCAACACTCGCCTGTCCGACCTGCTGGGCGCGCTGGAGGAGACCTCCGGCCGCGATCTGCGGACCTGGTCCCGGAAGTGGCTGGAGACGGCCGGCATCAACGTCCTGCGCCCGGAGATCGAGACGGACGCGGACGGGGTCATCACCTCCTTCGCCGTCCGCCAGGAGGCGCCGGCGCTGCCCGCCGGCGCGACCGGTGAGCCGACGCTGCGTCCGCACCGCATCGCCATCGGCCTGTACGCGCTCGACGGGGACGGCGGCCGGCTGGTCCGCGCCGACCGCGTCGAGCTGGACGTCGACGGCGAGCTGACCGAGGTGCCGGAGCTGGTCGGCAGGGAGCGCCCGGCGGTCGTGCTGCTCAACGACGACGACCTGTCGTACGCCAAGGTGCGGCTGGACGCGGAGTCGCTGCGGACCGTCACCGAGCACCTCGGCGACTTCGAGGCGTCGCTGCCGCGCGCGCTGTGCTGGGCTTCGGCCTGGGACATGACGCGGGACGGCGAGCTGGCGGCCCGCGACTACCTGTCGCTGGTGCTGTCCGGCATCGGCAAGGAGTCGGACATCGGTGTCGTGCAGTCGCTGCACCGGCAGGTGAAGCTGGGGATCGACCTGTACGCCGACCCGTCCGCCCGGGAGGCGCTGCTGACCCGCTGGACGGACGCCACGCTGGCCCACCTGCGCACGGCGGAGCCGGGCAGCGACCACCAGCTCGCCTGGGCGAGGGCCTTCGCGGCGACCGCGCGCACCCCGGAGCAGCTGGACCTGCTGGAGGGCCTGCTGGACGGCTCGCAGACGGTCGAGGGCCTGGCCGTGGACACGGAGCTGCGCTGGGCGTTCGTGGAGCGGCTGGCGGCCGTGGGCCGGTTCGACGAGGCGGAGATCTCCGGCGAGTACGAGCGGGACCGGACCGCGGCCGGTGAGCGGCACGCGGCCACCGCGCGGGCGGCCCGGCCGACCGCGGAGGCCAAGGCGGAGGCGTGGGCCTCGGTCGTGGAGTCCGACAAGCTGCCGAACGCCGTGCAGGAGGCGGTCATCTCCGGCTTCGTGCAGAGCGACCAGCGCGAGCTGCTGGCCGGCTACACCGGGAAGTACTTCGAGGCGCTCAAGGAGGTCTGGGACTCCCGTTCGCACGAGATGGCCCAGCAGATCGTGGTCGGCCTCTACCCGGGCGTCCAGGTGACGCAGGAGACCCTGGACCGGACGGACGCCTGGCTGTCCTCGGCCGAACCGACCGCGGCCCTGCGGCGCCTGGTGTCGGAGTCCCGCTCGGGTGTCGAGCGGGCGCTGCGGGCGCAGGCCGCGGACGCGGCTGCGGGCCGCTAGCGGGCGGGCCGCCCGGCGCGGCGGCGGGCGGGTGAGCGCGGCAACGGTCGCCCGCCCGCCGCGCGGTGGGACGGCCCGGCGCCCGCCCCTTGTGCAGCGGACCGCCCGACCCGCCGTCCCGGCGGGGCACGGACGGTGCGGGCGGGAGCGGCCGTCGCCGCGGCGCTGCGCCGGTGGGCGGAGGGAAGGGCCGGACGTGCCGTCCCGGCGCGACGCGCCGAGTGGCGGGCGGGAGCGGTCAGCCGTCCTCCGCGCACAGGCGGCGCGCCACGTCCAGCATGGTGCGCAGGTGCAGTGCCGTCTGCGCGGGTACCGGCACCCAGCGCGGCTCGTACGTCTTCTCCAGTTCGCGGCACCACTCCCGCACCAGGTCCGCGAGGGCGTCGGCGGTACGGGGGTCGGTGCCGGCGAGGACGCGGCGCATCATGCCGGCCACCCGCAGCGGTATCCGGCGGGCCGCGAGGCCCAGGGTGGCGTAGTGGCCCAGGGAGCCGCCGCCCTCCTCGGCCGTCCAGGTGGCCACCACCGACGGGGACACGTCCAGGAGTTCCCGGGCGGCGTCGCGCAGCGGCGCGAGGGCCGCGGGGACGTCCGCGTCCGTCCGCCCGCCGAGGAGCGCGGTCAGTTCCCGGGAGCGGCCCAGCAGCACCTCGCCCAGTCGGGCGAGTTCGCGCTGCGGATCGGGGGCCGGGCGGGGGTCGGCGACCGCGGCGACCCCGAAGGCCGGTGCCTCCACCAGCGCGGTCAGGGTGCCGTACCGGCGCGGGTACAGCCAGGTGCTCTCGGCGACGAAGCCGCTCGGGTCGCGCTCGCTGCCGGCGCTGCCGGCCGGCAGGTGGAGCACCCCCGGCGGGTCGGGGCGCCAGTCGGGGCCGTCGCAGGGGTGGTGGTCGAGGGGGATGCGCAGCCGGGCCGCGGTGTCCCGGAAGGCGCGGGCCGCGCCGGGCACCGGGCGGGTCAGCATCGTGAAGGCGCCGCCGAACTCGATGCCGTGCAGGGTGAACTGGGCGACCGGCCGCAGCTCGTCCAGGAGCCGCACCAGTGCCGCCGACTCGGGCAGCGGGCTGCCGGGGCCGCCCGCCGCGGGCAGCGACTCCGGCTGGCGGGCGAAAGCAGGCCGGTAGAAGCGCAGATGGCACTCCTGGAGGGAGGGCGCCGGCTCCTCGGGCTGCCAGCCGTGCGCGAGTTCCGCTCCGTCCGGATCGAGGCAGAGCAGGAAGTGCCAGGTGCAGCCGAGGTCCGCAAGGAGGTGCGGCCGGCCGGTGAGCATCCGGGCGAGGCGGAGCGCGGACGCCCCGCCCACCGGCTCGTTGGCGTGCGCGCCGGCCACGGTCAGGATCTGCCGCCGGCCGCGGCCGGCGGACAGCAGCCACAGCGGTCGCCCGGCCCGGCCCTCGCCGACGGTGCGCAGACGCAGCACCCCGGGCGCCGCCGCGGTCAGTGCGCGGGCCCGCCGCAGGAGATCACCGACGGCCGGATACGGCGGTGTCCGCACGCTGTGCTCCGTTCAAGCGCCCTGGGAGTTGCTGTCCCCGGTGGTCTCCTTCTTGTCCAGCGGGCGAATCACGATCTTCTCGGCCACGTGCACTCCTCTCGCTCAACATGACTGTGGTGCAAGGGAATTGCCTGGACGTACTGCCTGAACACAAGGCCCCTGGAGGCTTCTTGCCAAGAGTCATACCGGTGCACAACAGTGTCAAGGGCGCGGGTGCGCACCGGGAGGTGACTGCGTGACAGGGGATGCGGTGCCGCTGCGGCGGCCGCGGATCAAGCCGGAGCACCGGCCCTACCGTACGGCCGAGGGCCACGTCCGCATCGGCAGCGTGGTGTACGGCATCGGCGCGGAGATCGCGGACCCGCAGGGCTGGCTCTGGCTGCTGGTGGAGGCGATGGACGGCTCGCGGGCCCCGCTCGCGGTGGTCGACCGGGTGCGGGAGGGGCATCCGGGGGCGGACGGCGGGGACGTGCGGCAGGCGATGGCCGATCTGTTCGCCGCGGGCTACGTGGAGGACGCGGCCGAGGCGGTGCCGGTGTCCGCGCGGGAGCGGGAGCGCCACAGCCGCGGCGTGCCGCTGCTGCGCTGGATGGACCTGGCCCCCCGGGCCAGCGCGTGGGAGGCGCAGCTCGCGCTGGCCCGCTCCCGGGTCCTGGTGCTCGGCGTCGGCGGAACCGGAGGGTACGCGGCGCAGAGCCTGGTCGCCTCCGGGGTCGGGCGGGTGCACCTGGTCGACCCGGACGTGGTGGAGTTGTCGAACCTGAACCGGCAGCCGCTGTTCCGGGAGTCCGACATCGGCCGGCCCAAGGTGTCCGCGGCGGTCGCCGCGTTGCGGGCGCTGAACTCGGACGTGACGGTCACCGGGGAGCGCCGGGAGGCCCGCGGCCCCGGGGACGTGGCCTCGCTGATCGGGGGCGGGGGCGCGGCGGGGGAAGGTGCGGGGGGCGGCGGGTACGGCCTGCTGGTGCTGGCCGCGGACCGCCCCGAGGCGCTGCGGCGCTGGGTCAACGGGGAGTGCCTGCGGGCCGGCCTGCCCTGGGTGGACGCCGGCTACCGGGGCCCGCTGGTGACCGCCGGGGTGTACGTCCCGGGGCGGGGCGGCTGCTGGGAGTGCCTGCGGGCGGGAGAGGCCGAGCGGCGCGATCTCCGGCTGCCGGCCGGCACGGACGAGCGGGTCGCCTCTCCGCGGATGCCGTGGAACCCGGCGAACGCGGTGACCGCCGGCCTCTCCGGCGGCCTCCTCGCCCATGCGGCGATGTCCGTCCTGACCGGCGTCCCGGCGCTGCCGCCCGGCTCCCGGTTCGGTCTGAACCTGATGCTGCCCGGCGACCCGGTCGTCCAGCGCTACCCCCGCCGTCCGGACTGCCCGGCCTGCGGGGACGCGGGGCGGTGAGCCGTGTCCGGCTGCACGAGCTGGCGGCACGGCCGGACGGCAGGGAGTGGATCGTGGGCCGGCTGGAGACCGGGCGGTTCGTGGCGCTGCCCGACGTCGGCAAGCGGGCCCTGGACCTGCTCGGGCAGGGGCTGAGCACGGCGGAGACCGCGCGGCGGCTGCGCGCGGAGACGGACCGGGACCTCGACGTGGGGGACTTCGTGGAGGCGCTGCTGGACCTCGGGTTCGTCGCCGAGGTGGACGGCCGGCCGGTGCCCTCGCCCGCCCCGCCCGCGCCGACGCTCCCCGGGATCCGGCCGCGGCACGTGCGCTGGACGCTCGCTCCGGCGGTGCCGGTCCTGCTCGCGCTGCTGGTCGGGGCCGCCCTGCTGGCTCCGACCCGGGTGGCCTTGAGCTACCGGACGCTGCTGTGGAGCGACCGCGGCAGTGCGGTCGTCGGGTTCGGGGCGGCGGCCGGCTGGGCGCTGCTGCTGCTGCACGAGGGCGCGCACCTGGTGACCGCGCGGGCGACGGGCGTACCCGGCCGGACGAGTCTGGGCACCCGGTTGCAGTTCCTGGTCATGCAGACCGACATCAGCGGTATCGAGCTGGCGCCGCGGCGGCACCGTATGACGGCGTATCTCGCGGGCATCGGGGCCAACCTCGCGGTGGCCGCGGCGGCCTCCCTGGCCGCCGGCGCCACCGCCGGGACGGCCCACCGGATACTCGCCGCGCTGACCGTGCTGGCGCTGCTGCCGCTGCCGTTCCAGCTACTGGTGTTCCTGCGTACGGACCTGTACTTCGTCCTGCAGGACCTGCTGCGCTGCCGCGACCTGTACGGCGACGGGCGGGCGTACGCGCGCTGGGCGGCCGGGCGCCTGCTGGGCCGCCGGGACCCGGACCCCGGTCTGGGTCTGCCGGGGCACGAGCGGCGGGCGGTGCGGGTGTACAGCGCGGTGCTCGTGGTGGGGACGGTGCTGTGCCTGGCCTTCCTCGCCACGGTGACCCTGCCCGCGGACGTCGCCCTGCTGGCCCGGGCGGTGACGGGCCTGGGCGCCGGGAACTCCGCCGGACGCCGGCTGGACTCGGCGGCCGTGGTCGCCGCGCTGGGCACCGTGCACGTGCTGTGGGTGCGCACCCGGTGGCGGGGGCGGCGGGCCCGCCGGGCGGCGCCCGGACGGTGAGCCGGCCGTGCCGCCGGCGCCGCGGGGCGGGCCGTTCCGGCGGCGGCGCTCGCGGCGGCCGCCACCGGCGGGCCGGGCCTCCCCCCGCTTCCCGGCGCCCGCCGGTGCCCGGTGCGGTCCCTCCCGTTCGCCCTGCCGTGCGTGCCCACCTTCCGCGGGCGGCTTGCTGGTGACCGGCTCGGCTCCGAGCAACTTGCCCTCCAGTCACTTTCTTGCGGCTGAGCGCGGGGCGGCCGATACTCGGCGCATGAGCAGCGAGCACCTCGCTCCGGCGGCGTCCCCGGGCGATGCGGTCGACGCGATCATCGGCCAGTGGGCCGCCGTGAGGCCCGACCTCGACACCCGTGCCATGGAGGTCTTCGGGCGCGTCCACCGGCTCGCCCGTGCCATGGGCGACCGGATGGAGCAGACCTACGCGCGGTTCGGGGTCTCCCGCGGCGAGTTCGACGTACTGGCCGCGCTGCGCCGGGCCGGGGAGCCGTACGCCCTCCCGCCGCGCAGTCTCTCGGCGGCCCTGATGCTCACCACCGGCGGCATGACCGGCCGCCTGGACAAGCTGGAGCGCGCGGGTCTGCTGCGCCGCTCCCCCGACCCGCACGACCGGCGGGCCCTGCGGGTCACCCTCACGGAGCGGGGCCTGGCGCTGGTCGACGAGGCGGTCGGCGCCGGACTCGACGCCCAGACGGAGGCCCTGGGCGGAAGCCTCGACGCGGAGCAGGCCGAGTTGCTGGCCGACCTGCTGCGCAGGCTGCTGGCGGGGACCGCCGGGACAGGCCGGTAGCAGCCCTCGGGCACGGCGCCCCGGTGTCCCGCTCCCGCCGCTCGGGTGGACTCCCCCCGCCGACGACCCCCTATCCTGTCCTGATTGCCCTCCTCTGGGATGATGTGCGGGCCGGGATCGTGAGGAGATGGGTCACGTTCGCTCCGCGGACGTCTGGCATCGCCCGCACTGGGTAGGGCTCTAGACCGCACGAATCCGTACCAGACAAGGAGACCATCGTGGCCGCATCGGCACACCTTCTGCTCTCGGCCCTGTCCAAACCCGGGGCGGAGCCGACCGCCCTGCCCCGGCAGGCCACGGAGCCGACCGCCGTACCCCGCCAGGCGGTGGAGCCGACCGCCGAACCCGACGCCCCGCAGCGATACCTCTTCAGCTCGGAGAGTCCCAGCGCGGAGATGCCGCTGACCAGCGAGCCTCCGCTGCCCGACTCCGAGCCCCTGACCAGCGAACCGCCCCTCTCCGACACGACGCCGCTGACCAGCGAGTCCGACTACGACTCCGACCACGACTACGCGTACTGCGGCACGAGGTCCTAGATGGCAGCTGCCGCCCCTCACCCCCCGCCGTCCGCGGACCTGATCCGACTCGCCGAACTGCACGGCGTCGCCCCCGGTTACCGCCCTTCGCCGGACCGGACGGTGCGGGCGTCGGCCGCGGCCCTGGTCCGGGTGCTGGCCGCCCTCGACGTCGACGCGAGCAGCGCCGAGTCCACCCGCACCGCCCTCGTCGCCCGGGAGCGGGAACTGGACGGCCGGCTGCTGCCGCCGACGGTGGTGAGCTGGGGTGACGGCCGGCAGGCGGCACCGGCGGCGGTCTCCGCCCTTCCTCCCGGCACCCGGCTGCACGTGCGGACCGAGCAGGGGGAGTCGCGCACTGGGGCGGACCGGCTGCCGCCCGGTGTGCACCGGCTGACCGCGACCGCGCCGGACGGCCGGCACGCCGAGGCCCGTCTGGTGGTCGCGCCGCCCCGGCTGCCGACGCCCGCCGGACGCTCGCACGGGCTGCTGGTGCAGCTCTACTCCCTGCTGTCGCAGCGCTCGTGGGGCATGGGCGACCTGGGCGACCTCACCGAGCTGGCCGACTGGGCCGGGCGCACCCTGGACGCCGGCTTCGTACAGGTCAACCCGCTGCACGCGGCGGTGCCGGGCACCCCCACCGATCCCTCCCCGTACCGGCCGTCCTCCCGGCGCTTCCCCGACCCGGTGCACGTGCGCGTCGCCGACGTCCCCGAGGTGACCCGGGTCGAGGAGCCGGAGCGGATCGCGGCGCTGCTGGAGCGTGCCGGGCGGCTGCGCGCGGGGGTGCTGGAGAAGGGCGCGCTGATCGACCGGGACGCGGTCTGGGAGCTGAAGCGGGAGGCACTGGAGCTGGTGCGGCGGGTGCCGCTGAGCCCCGGCCGGCGGTCCGCGTACACGGAGTTCCTCACCGAGCAGGGCGGGGCGCTGGAGGACCACGCCACGTGGTGCGCGCTGGCCGAGGTGCACGGGCCGGACTGGAGCCGCTGGCCGCAGGGGCTGCGCGACCCCCGCTCGCCGGAGACCTCGCGGGCCCGGGAGGAGCTGAGGGACCGCGTCGACTTCCACGGCTACCTGGCCTGGCTCACCGACGGGCAGCTCGCGGACGCCCAGCGGGCGGCCCGCGAGGCGGGGATGGCCGTCGGGGTGGTGCACGACCTGGCGGTGGGTGTGCATCCGGGCGGCGCGGACGCCTGGGCGCAGCAGGACCACTTCGCCGCGGGCATGTCGGTGGGCGCGCCACCGGACGCGTTCAACGCGCGGGGCCAGGACTGGGGGCTGCCGCCGTGGCGTCCGGACCGGCTGGCCGCCTCCGGGTACGCGCCGTACCGCAGCCTGCTGCGGGCGCTGTTCCGGTATGCGGGCGCGCTGCGCATCGACCATGTGATGGGCCTGTTCCGGCTGTGGTGGGTACCGCAGGGCGAGGCGCCGACCGAGGGCGCCTACGTCCGCTACGACGCCGAGGCCATGCTGGCGATCCTGGTGCTGGAGGCGTCCCGGGCCGGGGCGTCGGTGATCGGCGAGGACCTGGGCACCGTGGAGCCGGGGGTCCGCGAGGCGCTGCGCGAGCGGGGCGTGCTGGGCACGTCCGTGCTGTGGTTCGAGCGGGACTGGGAGGGCGACGGGCGGCCGCTGCCGCCCGAGCGGTGGCGGGCCGACTGCCTGGCCACCGCCACCACCCACGACCTGCCGCCCACCGCGGCCCGGCTGAGCGGGGACCACGTCGACCTGCGCGACCGGCTCGGCCTGCTCACCCGCCCGGTGGAGGAGGAGCGGGCGGAGGCCGAGGCGGACACCGGGGAGTGGCTGTCGCTGCTCGCGCGGCTGGGCCTGCTGCGGGACGGCGACGGACCGGGCGGGTCCCGGGAGGAGGCCGAGGTGCAGGCCGTGCACCGGTTCCTGCTGCGCACCCCGGCGCGGCTGATCGGGATCTGGCTGCCGGACTGCGTCGGCGACCGCAGGCCGCAGAACCTGCCGGGGACCTGGGACCAGTACCCGAACTGGCGGTTGCCGATCGCCGACGCGGAGGGCCGCCCCGTGACCCTGGAGGAACTGGCCGCCTCGCCCCGGCTGCGCGCCCTGATGGAGGTCGTCCGGCGCGGCGGGTGACCGGCGCGCCGCGCCCGCGGCGCTCCTCGATGGCACCCCCGGCCGCGCGGCCCCGCGAGGCGTTCGCTACGTTGGCAGGGTGGACAAGAAGAACGCCCTGCGCGCCGGCGCCCTGGCCGCCGGTACGACGCTGATGATGCTGCTCATGTCGTCTCCCGCGCTCGCGCTGACCCGCGACGACGGCGACGACCCCGGCTCGGGCCTCAGCGTCGGCGAGACGCTGGGTCTGTACGTCGCCATCCCGTTGGCGATCTTCGCGGTCATCGCCGGTCTGGTGATCGTGCTGGACCGCTCCGCGGACCGGCAGCCGAAGCCGAAGGGCACGGTGGAGAAGGCCTGACCGGCCGCCGCACCACGGCCGCGCTCACGGCTGCTCCCCCGGGAGACCCCCGTACCGGCTCCGCGCACTGCGGGGCCGGTTTTTCGGCTCCCGTCTCCCCCGTGCGGACTGCCTGCGGCGAGCGTGTCCGTCCTCCCCGGCTCCGGGGGGGAGCGGTGCACACGGGAAAGTGCAACGGTTTCGGCGCGAGTGTCGCAGTGTGCGGCACGAGTGCCCCGGCACCGGCGGCGGACCATGCCGCGGCGTCCCGGGCGACGGGCGGCAGCCCGAAGGCGGCCGGCGCATCGGGCGCCGGCCGGAGCCCCACCGGACCGCCCCACCGGCGGTGCGGCCACCCACGGCGGCGGCCGGCCGCCCGGTGCACGAAGGCCCGGACGTCAGGCGGATATGCCGTCGATCCGGGCCAGGGCCTCCTCCGCGCCGTACGGCTGCAGGTAGGGCAACCAGCGCGGGTCCCGATGGCCGGTGCCGATGATGCGCCAGGCCAGGCCGGAGGGCGGGGCGGGTTTGTGGCGCAGTCGCCAGCCGAGTTCGAACAGGTGGCGGTCGGCCTTGACGTGGTTGCAGCGGCGGCAGGAGGCCACCACGTTGTCCCAGACGTGCTTGCCCCCGCGGCTGCGCGGGATGACGTGGTCGACGCTGGTTGCGACGCCACCGCAGTACATGCACCGGCCCCCGTCGCGGGCGAACAGCGCACGCCGGGTGAGAGGTACGGGGCCCCGGTAGGGAACCCGCACGAATCGCTTGAGCCGGACCACGCTGGGTGCGGAGACGGTGACTGTTGCGCTGTGCAGATAGGCGCCGGACTCCTCGAGGCAGACTGCCTTGTTCTCCAGGACGAGGACGAGCGCGCGGCGGAGCGGTACGACGCCGAGCGGCTCGTACGACGCGTTGAGGACCAGGACATGCGGCACGGATGCCTCCTTGTACGCCGGCGGCGCGTGGCTCGCGCCGGGACGATCCGTAGTCAGTCTCCCCTCAGGCCTGGTGAACGCGCCACCATGTCCCGGTAACGGGCTGGGAGTGTTTTCGACCACACCCTGATGCATCCCCCGCAGGACGGGCGGTTCACGCCCGGGTGAGGACCGCCTCTCCCTTCCGTTTCGGGCAGGAGCACACGCAATGCCCCGTTAGTGTGGTCCCCCTGCCCGACCGGTGACCTTTTCGTGACCTTCGACATCCCACCGGCGGCAGAACCGCACCTGGAGGTACCTGCCGTGTCCCTGCCCGCCGCCGCTCCGGCCGCCGACCCGTCCCCCTCGGGGGCGACCGGCCCGGCGGTGCCCTCGCTCCGGGACGCCCAGGAGGGCGCGACCAACGCGGCCAGCTGGGTGGAGCAGAACTGGTCCACCTGGCTGGCGATCGGACTGCGCGTCCTGGTGATCCTGGTGATCGCCGCGGTGCTGAGAGTGGTGGTGCGGCGGGCCATCACCAGGCTGATCGCCCGCATGGGCCGCACGGACGGGCCGGGCGGCGGCTCGGCGCTGGGCGGGCTGCTGGTCAACGCCGAACGGCGGCGGCAGCGCTCGCAGGCCATCGCCTCGGTGCTCAGGTCGGTGGCGTCGTTCGTGATCCTGGGGACCGCCGGGCTGATGGTGCTGGCGACGTTCCAGATCGATCTGGCCCCGCTGCTGGCCTCGGCCGGCGTCGCGGGCGTGGCGATCGGCTTCGGGGCCCGCAACCTGGTCACCGACTTCCTCTCCGGCGTGTTCATGATCCTGGAGGACCAGTACGGCGTCGGCGACACCATCGACGCCGGAGTCGCCACCGGCGAGGTGGTCGAGGTGGGCCTGCGGGTGACGAAGCTGCGCGGGCCGAACGGGGCGATCTGGTACATCCGCAACGGCGAGGTGAAGCGCATCGCCAACCTGTCGCAGGGCTGGGCCACGGCCAACGTGGACGTCACCCTCAAGGGCGACGAGGACCTCGACGTCGTACAGGACACGCTGGACGACGTCGCCGGGCGGATGGGCCGGGAGGAACCCTGGAACGAGCTGCTGTGGGGTCCCGTCGAGGTGCTGGGCCTGGACAGCGTCCTGCTGGACTCGATGGTCGTCCGGGTGTCCGCGAAGACCATGCCGGGCAAGGACACCACGGTCGAGCGGGAACTGCGCTGGCGCATCAAACGCGCCTTCGACGCGGCCGACATCCGCATCGTCGGCGGTGCGACCGCGCCCGCCGAGGAGGACGACGCGCCCGATCCCGCGGCCTCCGTCGCGCCCCCCTCCGCCCTCGCCAACCCGCGGTCCCCGCAGACCCGGGCGGCCGAACCCCTCACCCCGCCGGACCGGCCCCAGTCGCATTGACCACCGGCACCGACCCCGGCGGGACGCGTCCGGGCGGTGCGCCGCGGGCCGCGCTCCGTGAGCGGTTCCGCCGACGGGTGCGGACGGCGCACCCGCGGTCCCGCCGCCCCGCACCCGTCCGCGCCCCGACGGCGCGTACCCGCCGCCGCGCGGGGCGCGATGCCTTGACGGCGCGTCCACGCCGGGCCTACCTTCCTGCATCTGACAGGAAACTTTCCTTACAGTGGTCCTCGCCGGCGGTCCGGGCGGACGGCGCATCCGGGCCGCCGCGGAGAGCCGGACCACCCGGGACCGCCCCACCGGAGAGGCAGGTGTCGACGCCATGCCGGGAACCGCCGGCACACCGGGAACCCCGCGCACGCTGCGCGCCATGAACGACCGCGCCGCCCTCGACCTGCTGCTGGCGCACGGCCCCCTCTCGCGCACCCGGATCGGCAGCCTCACCGGCCTGTCCAAGCCGACCGCCTCGCACCTGCTGTCCCGCCTCCAGGAGGCCGGTCTGGTCCTCGCCGGCGGCACCAGCGAGGGCCGGCCCGGCCCCGGCGCCCGGCTCTACGAGGTCGATCCGGCCGCCGGACACGCCGCCGGACTGGACGTCGCCCCGGGCCGCATCCGCGCCGCCGTCGCCGACATCACCGGCCGCACCGTCGGCACGTACGAGCTGCCGACCACGGGTCGCGGACCCTCGCACCCGGTCGTCCGGCAGGTGGTGGACGCGCTGGACGGTGCGGTGCGGGCGGCAGGCCTGGACCGGGCCGCTGTGCGCCGGCTCGTCATCGCCACCCCCGGCGCCTTCGACCCGGGCACCGGCCGGCTGCGCTACGCGGCCCACCTGCCCGGCTGGCACTCCCCGACCCTGCTCGACGAACTCGCCGCCGCGCTGCCGATGCCGGTGGAGTACGACAACGACGTCAACCTGGTGGCGATCGCCGAGCAGCGGCTGGGCGCGGCACGCGGGCACGGGGACTTCGTCCTGCTGTGGAACCAGGAGGGGCTGGGCGCCGCCCTCGTGCTCGGCGGCCGGCTGCACCGCGGCTGGACCGGCGGAGCCGGCGAGGTGGGCTTCCTCCCCGTCCCCGGCGCGCCACTCGTCCGGAAGGTCACCAGGGCCAACAGCGGCGGCTACCAGGAGCTGGCCGGCTCGCAGGCCCTCCCCCGGCTGGCCCGCGAACTCGGTGTGGCCCCGGTCCCCCCGGGACCACCCCACGAGGCGGCGGCGGCGCTGGTCGCCCGCGCGGCCGCCGGCGACACCCCCGAGCACCGGCTGCTGCTGCGGACGTACGCGACCCGGCTCGCCACCGGACTCGCCTCGGTGGTGTCCGTCCTCGATCCCGAACTCGTCGTCCTCGGCGGTACCTCGCTCACCGCCGGCGGCGAAGCCCTGCGCGCCCTCGTCGAGGACGAGTTGGCGGAACTGGCCGCCTCCCGGCCCCGGCTCGCGATCGGCACGGTCACGGAGCACCCCGTGCTGCGCGGGGCCCTGGAGACCGCGCTGACCGCGACCCGCGACGAGGTCTTCGACACCTCGCGCTGACCCCCGTCCCCGCACACCGCCGGCCGCACACCGCCGCCGCGCGGGCGTCACGCCCATCCCCGTGGAGGTTGCTCACCGTGAAACTGACCGTGGTCGGCGGAGGCTCGACCTACACCCCCGAACTGGTCGACGGATTCGCCCGGTTGCGCGGCACACTGCCCGTCGACGAACTGGTGCTGGTCGATCCCGCCGCCGAGCGGCTGGCCGCGGTGGGCGGCCTGGCCCGCCGGATCCTGGCCCGGCAGGGCCACCCCGGACGGGTCGTCACCACCGGCGACCTGGACGCCGGCGTCGACGGCGCGGACGCCGTCCTGCTCCAGCTCCGGGTCGGCGGGCAGGCCGCCCGCGAGCAGGACGAGACCTGGCCCCTGGAGTGCGGGTGCGTCGGGCAGGAGACCACCGGCGCGGGCGGCCTCGCCAAGGCGCTGCGCACCGTCCCGGTGGTGCTCGACATCGCCGAGCGGGTCCGCCGTACCAACCCCGACGCCTGGATCATCGACTTCACCAACCCCGTCGGTATCGTCACCCGCGCCCTGCTCCGGGCCGGCCACCGGGCGGTCGGACTGTGCAACGTGGCGATCGGGCTGCAGCGCAAGTTCGCCGCGCTGCTCGGGACCGAGCCCGGCCGCCTGCACCTGGACCACGTCGGCCTGAACCACCTCACCTGGGAGACCGGGGTACGCCTCGGCGGGCCCGACGGCGAGGACGTCCTGCCGAGGCTGCTCGCGGAGCACGGTGCGGCGATCGCCGACGACCTGCGCCTGCCGCACCCGCTGCTGGACCGGCTCGGCACCGTCCCCTCGTACTACCTGCGCTACTACTACGCACACGACGCGGTGGTGCGGGAACTGCGCGGCAAACCCTCGCGTGCCGCCGAAGTGGCGGACATGGAAAGGCAGTTGCTGGACATGTACCGGGACCCGGCGCTGGACGAGAAGCCGGAGCTGCTGTCGCGGCGCGGCGGCGCCCACTACTCGGAGGCCGCCGTCGACCTCGCGGCCGCGCTGCTCGGCGGGTCCGGCAGCCCCCACCAGGTGGTGAACACGTACAACAACGGCACCCTGCCGTTCCTGCCGGACGACGCGGTCGTCGAGGTGCAGGCGGCGGTCGGCCGCAAGGGTGCCACCCCGCTGCCGGTGGCGCCCCTCGACCCGCTGTACGCGGGACTGACCGCGCGGACGGCGGCCTACGAGGACCTCGCGCTGCGGGCCGCCCTGCACGGAGGCCGCGAACGGGTCTTCCGCGCGCTGCTCGCCCACCCCCTGGTCGGGCAGTACGACCGGGCCGACGCGCTCACCGACCGGCTCCTCGCGCACAACCGGGAGCACCTCGGGTGGGCATGACGGCGAGCGTCCTCGCCATCGACGCCGGCAACAGCAAGACCGACGTCGCGGTCGTGACGGCCGGCGGGGACGTGCTGGCGACCGCCCGCGGCGGCGGGTTCCGGCCGCCCGCGGTGGGTGTCGGGGCGGCCGTGGACACCCTCGCGGAGGCGGTCGGCCGGGCCTGCCGGGCGGCGGGCGTGGACCGGGTCGCACACGTCTCCGCCTGCCTGGCCAACGCCGACCTGCCGGTGGAGGAGGAGCGGCTGGCAGAAGCGCTGAACGGGCGGGCCTGGGGCGCGACGGTCGAGGTGCGCAACGACACCTTCGCCGTCCTGCGCGCCGGCGTCACCGCACCGCGCGGCGTGGCCGTGGTGTGCGGGGCCGGCATCAACTGCGTCGGCATGCGCGACGACGGCCGCACCGCGCGATTTCCGGCGCTGGGCCGCGTCTCCGGCGACTGGGGCGGCGGCTGGGGCCTGGCGGAGGAGGCGCTGTGGCACGCCGCCCGTGCGGCGGACGGGCGGGGCGCGGCGAGCGCCCTCGCCCGAACCCTGCCCGCGCACTTCGGCCTGGAGTCCATGGACGCCCTCGTCGAGGCACTGCACCTGGGGCACGTCGCGGCCGCCCGGCGCCACGAACTCGCCCCCGTGCTGTTCGCGACCGCCGAGGCCGGGGACGCCGTCGCCGGAAGCCTCGTCGACCGGCAGGCCGAGGAGATCGCCACCATGGCCGAAGTCGTCCTGGACCGGCTGGACCTGCTCGCGGAGGAGACACCGGTGCTGCTGGGCGGCGGGGTGCTCACCGCCGGGCACGCCCGCCTCGACGAGGGCGTGCGGCAGCGGCTCGCCGGCCGTGCGCCGCGTGCGGTGCCCCGGGTGGTGCGGGCGCGGCCGGTGCTGGGCGCGGCGCTGCTCGGGCTGGACCGCGTGGGAGCGGGGCACGGGGCGCGGCAGCGGGTGCGGGCGGCCTTCGGGGCGTGAGCGGCCCGGGGTGCCCGGCCGGGTGAACACCTCGGGGGAACCGAACCGGTTCCCCCGGCGTGTTCGCGGGCAGGGGTGGTGCGGGACACTGCGATCCGATCAAGATGCCGCGAAGTGCGGTGCGGACGCCGGTCCCGGCAGCGATACTTGCCGCGACGGATGACCATGGGGGAGGTCGGGCAGTGACACACCCGCCGAGAGGCAGCACGGCACCGGCACCCGGCTCCGGCGTGTCCCCGATGCCGCCGGCGCCGGCGGTCCCTCCCCAGCCCGGTGACCGTCCCGCGCCGCGCGCGGCCACCCCGGCACCGGGCGGCCCTGCCGGGCAGGGCCGGCGCACCGCGTTCGCGGAGGGGGTCGAGCGGTTGCGCGCCGCGGCCACCACCGAACCCGGCCGACTGCGGCTCATCGGCGCCCTCCTGGCGCTGCTCGTCCTCGTGTTCGGCGCGGTGACCGCCTGGCAGACCACCGAACGCGCGGCCGCGGCCGACGACGTGCTGCGCAAGAGCCAGCCGCTCAGTTCGGCCGCCGCGGACGTCTACCGCGCGCTGGCGGACGCCAACACGGCCGCCTCCAGCGGCTTCCTCGCCGGCGGCCAGGAGACCAAGGCCTCCCGCGACCGCTACGAGGAGGACATCCGCACCGCCGCCGCGGGTCTGGTGACCGCCGCCAACAGCTCCGACGCGGGCAGTCCCGCCGCCGAGACCATCGCCAGGCTGAACCGGCTGCTGCCGGAGTACAAGGGCCTGGTGGAACGGGCCCGCACCTACAACCGGCTGGGCTTCCCGGTCGGCGGCGCGTACCTGAGGTACGCCAACGAGAAGATGCAGAAGGAGATGCTGCCGGCGGCGGAGGACCTCTACCAGCGGGAGAACCAGCGGCTGAGCGACGACTACGCGGACGCCCGGCCCTACCCGTGGGCGGCGATCGCCCTCGGCGTCCTGGCGCTCGGAGCGCTCGCCTGGGCGCAGCACCGCAACTACCGCCGCACCCACCGGGTGCTCAACCGCGGACTGGTCGCCGGCACCGCCGCCGCCACCGCGGCGCTGCTGTGGCTCGTCGTCGGGCACAGCGTCGCCCGCGCCGGGCTGAACGAGTCCTACGACCGCGGCGTGCGTTCGCTGAACGTGCTGCACGACGCGCGGATCGCCTCGCTGAAGGCCCGCGGCAACGAGAACCTCACCCTGGTCTCCCGCGGCGCGCAGACGGTCAAGGTGGACGGGAAGACCTACGACGCCTACGACTACGACTTCGGCAAGGACATGGACGCCCTCGCCCGGGGGCTCACCGAGGCGCGCTCGCTGGCCGACGACGAGGCCGGCTCCCGCCCGGTCACCGCGGCCGTCGGCAACATGACGGAGTGGCGCAGACGCCACGCCACCGCCCGCGACCAGGACGAGAACGGCAACTACGAGCAGGCGCTCGCCAAGGTGATCGGCGGCGACGGGGCCACCGGCCAGTGCTTCGACAGCGTCGACGCCAACCTGGCACGGGCGCTGGGGCACGAGCGGACCGAGTTCCGGCAGGCGGCGTCCAGCGGCCGGGACGCGATGAGCGGGCTGCCGGTGGGCGCCGCCGTGCTCGCCGTACTCGGTGCGGCGGGCGCACTGCTCGGCATCGGGCGCAGACTGTCGGAGTACCGGTGAGCGGGAGACGGATGGTGGGAGGGGGTCAGCCGGTGGAGGCGGGACGACCGACAGGGGGCGCCGGAGCGCTCGCGGGCGCCGGAGCGCTCATGCGCCGGGCGCGGGCCGGGCTGAGAGGCTGGGGCGGGGTCGGCGCGATGGCGGCGCTGTGCGCCCTCGCTCTGGCCTTCGCGCTGCTGCTGCCGCTCACCCTGCCGGGCGGCTCCGACGCGCCGGGTACCGGCGGCCGGGGCAGCGCCGACGGCACCCAGGCCAGCACCGACACCTGCACCGCACCGGAGGAGCAGACGCTGGCGCCCTCGTCCGCGGGCGGCCCCACCGTCGACGCCATCAGGAACCGCCGGGGCGCCAAGCGCAGACTGGTCGTCGGCGTCGACCAGAACAGCTACCGCTGGGGCTACCGCGACCCCAACACCGAGGGCGCCCGGCTGGAGGGCTTCGACATCGACCTGGTGCACCGGATCGCCGCGGACATCCTCGGCGACCCCGACGCCGTCCAGTTCAAGGCGATACCCACCGACCAGCGCATCCCCGCGATACGCAGCGGCCGCGTCGACATGGTGGTCCGCACCATGACCATCACCTGCGCGCGGGAGCGGGAAGTCGCCTTCTCCGCACCGTACTTCAAGACCGGGCAGCAGGTCCTGGCGCCCAAGTCGTCGACGATCACGGGCTACGACGGCTCGCTCGCCGGCAAGCGGATCTGCACGGCCGCCGGCTCCACGGCCTACCTGAAGCTGTCCGGCGACCGGGAGGCGGGCCGGCTGCCCGCCACCGCGGACATCTCCACCACCGTCCCCAACCAGCTCGACTGCCTGGTCCGGTTGCAGCTCGGCGAGGTCGACGCCGTGGTCACCGACGGCGCACTCGCCGCGAGCCAGGCCGCCCAGGACCCGACCGTCGAGCTGAAGGGCACCGCCTTCACCACCGAGTACTACGGCGTCGCCATGCGGAAGGACGCCGACGACCTGGTGCGCCGGGTCAACCGGGTCCTGGTGGGCTACCGGGCGAGCGGCTGGCAGGCTTCGTACGACACCTGGCTGTCGGCGACACTGGGGAAGGACGCCGCCCCTTCGATGCCGCCGGCACCCCGTTACCTGCGCACCGGTTGAACCGGCGGCGAAGAGCACCGGGGCACGATCGGCCGGACCGGCGGCGGCGCCGGAGGACAACAGGACACAGCGGCAACCACACAGCAGCGAGAGGTGATCGATGGGCGTCCCGGACCCCGCCGGGCCGGTGATGGACCGGGACGAGGTGGACCGCGCGCTGGCGCGGTTCGGCGCGGAGCACGAAGCGGTCGAGACCTCGCTGCTCTCCCTGCAGGACCACGCGGGCCGCAGACTCCTCGAAGGCGCCGAGCTGACCGGGGTCACCAAGGAGCGGTGGGCGGCCACGGAGGCCGCCATCACACTGCTGTGGACGTACTTCGACGCCTACTCCGGGGTGCTGCGCACCGCCCGGGAGGTCCGCGGCCGGCGCCGCTGGTCCAGCCGCGAGGACCTGGTGGAGCTGACGGAGCTGCTGCGCGGCGACTCGGTCGTCCTGGCCGGCTCCGCCGCG
The DNA here is from genome assembly GCF_047200655.1 of Streptomyces sp. MS06. Classification (NCBI taxonomy): domain Bacteria; kingdom Bacillati; phylum Actinomycetota; class Actinomycetes; order Kitasatosporales; family Streptomycetaceae; genus Streptomyces; species Streptomyces sp. MS06. The sequence goes on along the minus strand of NZ_JBJZOJ010000014.1, from coordinate 62,323 downwards.
CACGCGTCCGCCGCGTCCGGTCCGGGGCGGCTCAGCCACAGCTACTCGCCGGCCGCGCTGGTGGAGCGGATGAACGAGCTCTACGCGGCCTGTCTGGACGTGGTGGTCGCCGCGGACGCGGTCTGGTCGGCGCTGCCCGCCCGTATCGACCTGCTCTCCGCCGAGCTGCAGCGCACCCGGCGGCTCGCGCACTCCGTCGGCGTACGCCCCGGCGAACACCCCGCGGGCGACGACCTGGAGCGCATCACCCGCACCCTGACCGGGCTGCGCGAGGAGGTGGTCTCCGATCCGCTGGCGCACTGGATCCCCGCACAGGGCAGTGCCGCACCGGGCGGCGGCCGGCCCGACACGGCCGTCTACGACCGCCAGGCGCGGGCCCTGGAGGACGTGCGCCGGGAGATCGACGCGGTGCTGGCGGTCCGGCAGGACGCGGAGAAGCGCATCGTCCGGCTGCGGGACGTGCTCTCCCGCGCGGACCGCACCCTCGCCGAGGCCCGCACCGCCCGCGGCGAGGTGCTGGCGAAGATCGCCGCCACGGAGGTGCCCGTGGTCAGCGGGCCGCCGACGGTGCTGCAGGAGCAGCTCGCCGCGGCCGCCGAGTACCGCCGGCACGCCCAGTGGCACCGTCTGTCCCCGCTGCTGGAGTCCCTGGAGGAGAAGGCGGAGGACGAACTGCTGCGCGCCCGCGAGTCGTTGACCGCGGTCACCGCGCCGCTGGCGGTCCGCGCGGAGCTGCGCGGCCGCCTCGACGCATACCGGGCGAAGGTCACCCGGCACGGACTGGCGGAGGACCCGGTGCTCGTCGAGCGGTACGAGAAGGCGCGTCGCATGCTGTGGAGCGCGCCGTGCGACCTGCGCGTCGCGGAGCAGGCCGTGCTGCGCTACCAGCAGGCGGCGGCGGAGGCGCTCGGCGCGCCGCGCGCGGCGGACCCGCCGCAGCGGGCCGAGGACCGCCGAGGGGACGGGAGGGGGGCGTCGTCATGAGCGGGGCGGGGCAGAGGTGCCAGCGGCCGGAGTGCGGCGGATCGTACGAGGACGTCGGCGGCGGCGAGCTGTACTGCGACACCTGCGGTCTGGCACCGGTGGTGGGATCCGCCGGCGCGGTCGGGTCGGCGGCGACCGGCGGCGCCGGTGCCGGCTCGGCGGACAGCGGGCACTCCAGTGGCCGGGCCGGCGGGCGCACCGCCTCGCAGTCGTCGAGGTCGCGCCGCTCGGTGTCGGGACGGCTGTCGCGCGCGCTGTCCGGCCGGACCTCCGGCCGCTCGGTGTCGGTACGCAGCTCCGGCTCCGGGTCCAGCACCTCCGCCCGCGGGCGGCTGGGCGCCGGACTGGTGGAGGTGCCGCAGGTGCCCCGGCCCGATCCGCGGGCGATGGTGCTGGACGACCCGGAGGTGCCGGAGCGCAAGCGGTTCTGCTCCCGTTCGGACTGCGGGGCGCCGGTCGGCCGGGCGCGCGCCGAGCGGCCGGGCCGTACCGAGGGCTTCTGCACCAAGTGCGGCCACCCCTACTCGTTCGTGCCGAAGCTGCGGTCCGGCGACGTCGTGCACGGCCAGTACGAGGTCGCGGGCTGCCTGGCGCACGGCGGCCTGGGCTGGATCTACCTCGCGGTGGACCGGGCGGTGGCGGACCGGTGGGTCGTCCTCAAGGGCCTGCTGGACACCGGCGACCAGGACGCGATGGCCGCGGCGATCTCCGAACGGCGGTTCCTGGCGGAGATCGAGCACGCCAACATCGTGCGGATCTACAACTTCGTGGAGCACCTGGACCAGCGCACCGGGTCCCTCGACGGCTACATCGTCATGGAGTACGTGGGCGGCAAGTCGCTGAAGGAGATCGCCAACGCCCGCCGCACGGAGGCGGGCAGGCGGGACCCGCTGCCGGTCGAGCAGGCCTGCGCGTACGGCATCGAGGCGCTGGAGGCGCTCGGCCACCTGCACAGCCGCAATCTGCTGTACTGCGACTTCAAGGTCGACAACGCGATCCAGACCGAGGACCAGCTCAAGCTGATCGACATGGGCGCGGTGCGGCGCGTGGACGACGACGAGTCCGCGATCTACGGCACCGTCGGCTACCAGGCCCCGGAGGTCGCGGACATCGGCCCGTCGGTGGCGAGCGACCTCTACACGGTCGGCCGCACGCTGGCGGTGCTGACCTTCGACTTCCAGGGCTACACCACCGTCTTCGCCGACTCGCTGCCCGATCCCGACAGCATCGAGGTGTTCCGCCGGTACGAGTCCTTCTACCGGCTGCTGGTGCGCGCCACCGACCCCGACCCGGCCCGCCGGTTCGCCTCCGCGCAGGAGATGGCGCAGCAGCTGACCGGCGTACTGCGCGAGGTGGTCTCGCTGCAGACCGGCCGGGCCCGGCCCGCGCTGTCGACGCTCTTCGGCCCGGAGTCCAGGGTCACCGACACGGAGTTGTTCGCTCGGCACGACGGTGAGGTGTCGCGGCTGGGCGGGCGGGCGGTCCGCTCCCGCCGGCGGCGCCGCGGGTCCGCCCCGGACGTCGCGGGCGGGTCCGCCACGGCCGCTGTGGGCGGGGCCGTCCCGGCCGCTGTGGGCGGGGTCGCTGCCGGGGCGGCGCCCGGCGGTGTCCTCCCGGGCGGCGGTGCCGCCGGGGCGGAGTCCGTGCGGCCGGTCGACACCGCCGCGGGGGCACTCGCGCTGCCCGTGCCCCGGGTGGACCCGTCCGATCCCAACGCGGGCTTCCTCGCGGGTCTGGTGGCCTCCCAGCCGACCGAACTGGTCGCCGCGCTGGCCGCGGCCCCCGCGCCGTCCGCGGAGACGCGGCTGCGCCAGGTGCGCGCCCTGCTGGAGAACGGCGATGCCGCCGCCGCGCAGGAGGCGCTGCACCGCCTGGAGGACGAGCAGCCCGACGACTGGCGGGTGGTCTGGCACCGGGGCGTGGCCGCCCTGGTGACCGGCGACCACGAGAACGCGGCGCTCGCCTTCGACGCGGTCTACGACGCCTTCCCCGGCGAGACGGCTCCGAAGCTGGCGCTCGGCCTGTGCGCGGAGGTGCTGGGCCAGTCGGACAACGCCGCCGAGTACTACCGGCTGGTGTGGACGACCGACCCGAGCTGCGTCGGCGCCGCGTTCGGCCTGGCCCGGGTGCAGCTCGCGGCGGGTGACCGGGGCGGCGCCGTGGGGACGCTGGAGTCGGTGCCGGAGTCGTCGATCCACTACACGGCCGCGCGGGTGGCCGCGGTGCGGGCGCGGCTGCGGCAGCGCGCTCCGGCCGGCCCGGACCCCGCGTTCCTCCAGGACCTGACGGCCTCCGCGGCACAGGTGGAGGCGCTGGACGCGTACGGTCTGGACCCCTCCCGACGCGAGCAGTTGGCCGCCGAGGTGCTCGGAGGAGCCCTGGACTGGATACTCTCCGGAGGGCGGGGCGGGGAGCCGTCCGCCCGGCGGGTGCTGCTCGGCAGCGAACTGGACGAACGGGGCCTGCGCTTCGGCCTGGAGCGCTCGTACCGCACGCTGGCCCGGCTCGCGCCCGGCGGCGAGGAGAGGATCGACCTGGTGGAACGTGCCAACCGCTACCGCCCGAGGACGTGGGTGTAGGCGATGTCGCAGATGCCCCAGCAGGCCACCGAGCCGAAGTGCCCCGGCTGCGCGGAACCGCTCGAGCCGGGTGACCGTTTCTGCGGAGCGTGCGGGCACCAGGTGCCCACCGGTTCCGCACCGCAGCCCGGCCGGCCGGCGGACGGCCCGGGCGGCGCGGCGCCGCAGCCCGCCGCCGGAGCCGCAGCCGCGGGCCGGCCGGACGCAGCCGAACCGGACGCAGCCGGGCCGGACGGCACCGGCACGCCGGCCGCGACGCACCTGCCGACGGATCCGCCGGGCACCGGCTCGGGGGGCCCGGGCCCGGCACCGCAGCCACCGGACGTGCCCCGGCAACCGGCCGCCGCCCCGCAGCCGGGCCGGCCGGACGCCGCGACCGCCGGCCCTCCGGCGCCGGACGCCCCGGGCACCGCCGCCCCGGGCACCGGAGGCGTGCGTTTCGACCGGCCGGCCGCGCCGGAGGAGTACCCGCTGCAGGCGCCCGACCCGCGGTCGGCCGCGGGGGCGGGCACCCCGGCACGGCCCCCCGCGGAGGCGACCCCGCCGCGGCCCCCCGCGGAGCCGACCGCGCCGCCGTCGACCGCACCGGCCGCCGCCGTGTGCGTGGCCTGCCGCGCCGGCCGGGTCGACAGCGACGGCTACTGCGAGAACTGCGGGCACGCCCAGCCGCGCGAACGCGACCACCTGGAGGCGGAGTCGGGCCCGTTGGCCGCCGTCAGCGACCGGGGGCTGCGCCACCACCGCAACGAGGACGCGTTCGCCGTCGGCCACACCTCGCTGCCCGACGGATCCCCGGTGTCGGTGGCGATCGTCTGCGACGGCGTGTCCTCGGCGACCCGCCCCGACGACGCCTCCCGGGCCGCGTCCCGGGCCGCGAGCGAGTCCCTGCTGGCCGCCCTCCCCCGGGGCGTCCACCCGCAGCAGGCGATGCACGAGGCGATCGTCGCCGCCTCGCACTCCGTCGACGCGCTGGCCGGGGAAGCCCGGACGGCCCGGGAGCAGGCCCCGCGGCAGAACGCCCCGGCCTGCACGCTGGTCGGCTCGGTGGTGGCCGGCGGCCTGCTCGTCGTCGGCTGGGTCGGCGACAGCCGCGCCTACTGGGTGCCGGACGACCGCGCCGCGCCCGCGGCGCGGCTCACCGAGGACGACTCCTGGGCGGCGCAGATGGTCTCCGCGGGGCTGATGGGCGAGGCGGAGGCGTACGCCGACGAACGGGCCCACGCGATCACCGGCTGGCTCGGTGCCGACGCCTACGAACTGGAGCCGCACACCGCCTCGTTCAAACCGGACCGGCCGGGAGTGGTCGTGGTGTGCACGGACGGGCTGTGGAACTACGCCGAGGCGGCCGGGGAGATGGCCCGGATCGTCCCGCCGGACGCCGCCGCCCGCCCGCTGCACGGAGCGCGGGTGCTCGTCGGGCACGCCCTCGACGGCGGGGGCCACGACAACGTAACAGTGGCCGTCGTGCCGTTCCCGGCCCCGTCGCAGGGGGCAGGATCGGCCTGAGGCCGGCCGCGGCAGGTGCGGGGGCCTCGCCCGGGGAGACCCGGCGGACCGGAGGGGACCGGTCCGTGCCGGTCACCGCCGCAGCGGCGGTCAGTTGCGAGGGGGATGCTTTCAGCCATGGCCAATTTCTCGAAGTCGCACGTGCCGCAGTTCGCGGTCGACGTGTACCAGAACGAGTACCTGCCGGAGGGCAGCGGCGAGGTCGACGCGATCGTCACGGTCACCGCGACCGGCGGCGGCACGGTGGGCAGCGCCGTCGCCGCCGCGCAGCCGTACGCGCCGGGGCGGGGGCCGTCGGCGGCCGTGGCGGTCATGGTCGACTGCTCGGGGTCGATGGACTACCCGCAGACCAAGATGCGCAACGCCCGCGAGGCGACCGCCGCCGCCGTCGACACGGTGCGCGACGGCGTGCACTTCGCGGTGGTGGGCGGCACCCACGTCGCCGAGGAGGTCTACCCCGGGGGCGGTCGGCTCGCCGTCGCCGACGCCACCACCCGGGAGCAGGCCAAGCAGGCGCTGCGCCGGCTGAGCGCGGGCGGCGGCACCGCCATCGGCGCCTGGCTGCGGCTCGCCGACCGGCTGCTGTCCTCGGCGGACGTCTCGATCCGGCACGGCATCCTGCTCACCGACGGCCGCAACGAGCACGAGTCGCCGGAGGACCTGCGGGCCGCGCTGGACGCCTGCGCCGGGCGCTTCACCTGCGACGCACGGGGAGTCGGCACCGACTGGGAGGTGAAAGAGGTCACAGGGATCGCCTCCGCGCTGCTGGGCAGCGCCGACATCGTCGCCGACCCGGCCGGGCTGGTGTCCGACTTCACACGGATGATGGAGGCGGCGATGGGCAAGGAGGTCGCCGACGTCGCACTGCGGCTGTGGACCCCGGCCGGCGCGACGGTCCGCTTCGTCAAGCAGGTCGCCCCGACGGTGGAGGACCTGACCGGCCGTCGCACCGAGGCGCCCCCGCGCGCCGGGGACTATCCGACCGGCTCCTGGGGCGACGAGTCCCGGGACTACCACGTCCGCGTGGCGGTGCCCCCGGCCGCCGTGGGCCGGGAGATGCTGGCCGCGCGGGTCTCGCTGGTGGCGCCCCGTCAGGACGGTTCCGTGCACGCCCTCGGCGCACAGGGCCTGGTCCGGGCCGTGTGGACGGACGACCTCGCCGCCTCCACGGCGATCAGCCCGCAGGTCGCCCACTACACCGGGCAGGCGGAACTGGCCCGGGCCATCCAGCAGGGACTGGAACTGCGCAAAGCGGGCGATGTGGACGGGGCGACGGCCAAACTGGGCCGGGCCGTGCAACTGGCGGGCGCCTCCGGGAATGCCGATACTGCGAAACTGCTTGCGAAGGTGGTGGACGTCGTCGACGCGGCGACAGGTACTGTGCGACTGAAGACGAAGGTCGAGGAGGCCGCCGAGAAGACTCTCGAGACCCGGTCCACCAAGACCGTCCGCGTGAAGAAGTGACGTCAGCAACTGCGAGCCCGACCCCCCGGGGGTCGGAGTAAACCGGCCGCCGCGGCCGGAGGCGAGAGGGGGAGAGACCGACATGCCGACCTGCCCGAACGGCCACCAGTCGGGTTCCGACGACTGGTGCGAGGTCTGCGGTCACCGCATGGCCGGGGCCGTGCCTCCGTCCCCCCCGCCGCCCCCGCCCGGTGGCTACGGCTTCCCGCCGCCCGCGCCCACCGCCGGCGGCCGTCCTCCCGGCCCGGCCGCCTCCGAGCCGGAGCTCTGCCCGCAGTGCCGCACCCCCCGCGAGGGCGGTGCGCCGTTCTGCGAGGAGTGCCGGTGGAACTTCCTCACCAACACGGCCACCTCCTACACCCCTGCCGCCCCGCGCCCGCCGGCCGGCCCGGCATCCGGTGCCGGTCCGGCCGGCGCGCCGGGCCCGCGCTTCCCGCAGCCGCCCGGCCCGTCCTTCGGCGGCGGTGACTCCTTCGACTACCAGGGCTCGCGGCCGTCCCAGGTGAACCGGCCCGCCGAGCCGATCCCGCCGCACCCGTTCGGCTCCGAACCCCAGGGCCCGGGTGGTCCCGGCGGTGCCGGCGCCCCGGGTGCCTTCGGAGGCACCGGTGACCGCGGCGGCCAGGGCGGCACCGGCGGCCCGTCCGTTTTCGGCGACGCCCCCTCCCGTCCCGCTCCGCCGCCCGGTCCGGCGCCGCAGGGCGGCCCCGGGCCGACTTCCGGCGCCCCGCGGTCCTTCCAGCCGCCCGGCCCGTCCAGCCCGGCGGGCTACCCGCAGGAACCGGCGCCGGCGCGTCCGGCCCCGGCCGGGCCGGCGCAGGGCGACGACGACTGGGTGATCTCCCCGCCGTCGAACACCGGCGGCGGGCCCGCGCCGGCCGCCTACGGCTACCCGCAGCAGGGCTCCACCCAGGCCCCGCCCGCCCCCGCGCAGGGCGGCGCGTACGGCTACCCCCAGCCCGGCGCCGCGCAGAGCCCGCCCGCCCCCGCGTACGGCTACCCGCAGCAGGGCACCCAGGGCCCGCCCGGGCAGGGTTTCCCGCAGCAGCAGGGGCAGCCCACCACCTGGTCGGCGACGATCGGCCCGGACCGCGAGTACTTCATGGCGATGATGCAGCGCTCCGGCCCCGAGGCGGCGGGACTGAACCTGCCGGCGTACTCGCCGGAGCAGCAGCGCGCCCTGACCGGCAACCAGCTGACCATCGGCCGCCGGCGCCACTCCACCGGTGAGACGCCGGACATCGACCTGTCGGTGCCGCCGGAGGACCCGGGCGTCTCGCACCAGCACGCGGTGCTGGTGCAGCAGCCGGACGGCACCTGGGCGGTCGTGGACCAGAACTCGACGAACGGCACCACGGTCAACGGCGGGGAGGAGCCGATCCAGCCCTTCGTGCCGGTGCCGCTCCGGGACGGCGACCGGGTGCACGTGGGCGCCTGGACGACGATCACCGTCCGGCGCGGCTGACGCCCGCCGCGGCACGCCCTCCGGCGACCCGGTGCGGCACCCGGCCCGCGGGGCACCGCACCGGACGCACGGCACGTCCGGAGAGGCCCGCCGGCTCCCCGCGGGCCTCTCCCGCGGGCCTCTCCCGCGCACCGCACCGGCGCGCCTCAGGCCGCCGGGTCGGGCAGGGGCCACACGTAGGGCCCCTCCGGGTCGTCCAGCCACGCCCACCGGTGCTCGCGGCCGACCGTGATGCCGTACCGCTCGCGTGTCGGCATGCCCTCGCGCTCCCACAGCGCGAACGCCTCCTCCGGGTCGAGGCTGCCGCGGGTCAGGGCCAGCAGGAACCGGAACAGTTCGCTCTCCCGGGCCCGGCGGGGCAGTCCTCCCAGGTGCGCCGGTTCCCGTACCGTCCCGCCGGCCCCGCGCAGCGGCACGAAGTAGGCGGGGGTGGGCAGGAACCGGCCCTCGGCCTGCCCGCCGGACCGCACCGCCAGCACGAGCAGGCCGGTCGCCAGCGGGGTCAGGATCGTGCCGCCGGGACGGCACTGGTCCGGCCAGGTCGACGGGACGGCCGGCAGCGCGCAGGTGGCGGTGATCCGGTCGTACGGGGCGCCTTCGGGTACCCCGCGGGCACCGTCGCCGGTGACGACGGTCGGATGCCGGCCGGCCGCCTCCAGGTGCCGGCGCGCGGACTCGGTGATCTCCGGGTCCAGGTCGACGGTGGTGACGTTCCGGTCGCCGAGGCGGTACGCCAGCAGCGCCGCGTTGTAGCCGCTGCCGGTGCCGATCTCCAGGACCCGGTCGCCGTCCTCGACGCGCAGCGCGGCCAGCATGATCGCCATCAGGGACGGCTGGCTGCTGGAGGAGAGCAGCTCCCCGTCGCGCAGCCGGGTCGCCAGCGGGGCGTCGGCGTAGGCGCCGCGCAGCCAGCGTTCACGGGCGGCCCGGTCCGGGTTCCCGCACCAGCGGCGCTCGTACCTGCCGGCCACGGCTGCGTAGTAGTGCGGTACGAACAGATGGCGCGGGACCGCGGCGAACGCCTCCCGCCAGGCCGGATCGGCGGCGAAGGCCCCGTCGGCCGCGATCTCGCGCACCATGGCGGCCCGCGCCGCGGCGGCGAGGCCCGCCATGTGGCTGTCGTCGGGGTGCGCGTCCATGACTCCACTGTGCGTCCCGGGGGGACGCGGGGCGAGTGCCCGGACGGGCCCGGACACCGGGACGGTTCCCCGGCCCTGCCGGCTCCGCCGCGGTGTCTGAGAGCATGGGGGGCGTGAGAGAGATTCGGCGCGGCACGCTTCAGGAGCAGACCTTCTACGAGCAGGTCGGCGGGGAGGAGACCTTCCGCCGGCTCGTCCACCGTTTCTACCAGGGGGTCGCCGGGGATCCGGTCCTGCGGGCGATGTACCCCGAGGAGGACCTCGGCCCGGCCGAGGAGCGCCTGGCGCTCTTCCTGATGCAGTACTGGGGCGGGCCGACGACGTACAGCGAGAACCGGGGCCACCCGCGCCTGCGGATGCGGCACGCGCCGTTCACCGTCGACCGGGCCGCGCACGACGCCTGGCTGGCGCACATGCGGGTCGCCGTGGAGGAACTCGGCCTGTCCGAGGAGCACCGCCGGACGCTGTGGGACTACCTCACGTATGCCGCCGCGTCCATGGTGAACACTCCCGGCTGACGCCCGCGCGGGGCGCTCGCGCCGGATGCCCGCACCGGATGCCCGCGCGCCCGGCTACCACCTCGCTACCGGACTCGACCGGAATCGACTGGCATAGACCGGACATGCTCCTCCGCGACCGCCGATGACCGGCCGAAGTCCGCATTCCGGTCGTCCGGGACCGGATCCCGGTCACGATCCGGTCAAGCGTGGCGTCCGGGCGCTGCCCCGCTCCTCCTGCCTCTGACAGCATCGCCCGGAGGTCTGGACAACTACGGCGGGGGGCCGGGTGACGGGGTACGGGGGACCTGCGGGACTCGTCATGCCGCGTGCGCGGGCGCACCGCCCGCTGCTCGCCGCCGCACTGCTCACCGTCCTGCTGACCACCACCGTGCTCGCCGCACTCACCGCGTACGGGAGCGCGATCGGCGACGCCGCACTGCGCCGTGCGCTGGCCGACCCGCACAATGCCGCAGACACCGCACTGATCGTCAAGGCCGACGTCCCCGCCCCCTCCCGCGCCGCAGCCGACGCCGCCGTACGCGCGGCGGCCCGGACGACGTTCGACGGGCTGCCGGTGACGGTGCGCACGCTGCGGCGGTCCGGCCCGTACGCGCTGCCCCGCTCGCTGCGGCCGCCGTCCGAACGGTCCGCGGAACCGGACCTCACCCACTTCGCCGCACTCGACCGCAGCCGGGTGCGCCTGGTGGACGGGCGTATGCCCGCCGCCGGCGGCAGCCGGACGGAGGTCGAGGCCGCCGTCCCGCAGACGGCCGCGCAGCTGCTCCACCTGCGGACCGGGGCACGCTTCACGGTCACCGACCGGCTCGGCGGCCCGGCCGTCCGGGTACGGATCACCGGCGTCTACCGGCCCGCCGACCCGGGCGCCCCGTACTGGCGGCTGGACGAACTGGGCGGGCGCGGCGTGAAGAAGTCCGGGTTCACCACGTACGGCCCGCTGCTCGCCGCCCCCGGGGTGCTGACCGGGGGCCGGGTGAGCGCCGGGGACTCCGGGTGGCTCGCATCCGCCGACTTCTCCTCCCTGACCACCGGCCGCATCGACCCGCTGCGCGAATCGGCCCGCACCGGCACCGCCCGGCTGCGCCGGCAGCCCGCGCTCAGCGGCATGACGACCGCGGCCACCGGCCTGCCCGAGGTCCTGGACCGCGTCCACCGCTCGCTGCTCGTCTCCCGTTCCACGCTGCTGGTCGTCTCCCTCCAGCTCGCGCTGCTCGCCGCCTGCACCCTGCTGCTGGTGGCCCGGCTGCTCACCGCCGAGCGGGCGGACGAGACGCGGCTGCTGCGGGCGCGTGGCGCGTCCCGGGCCCGGCTCGCCGGACTGGCCGCGGTGGAGGCGCTGCTGCTCGCGCTGCCGTCCGCGGTGTGCGCACCCCTGCTCGCCGGACCGCTGACCCGGCTGCTGGCCGGGCACGGCGCACCGGCCCGGATCGGGCTGCGGCTGGACGTGCCGCCCGCCGGACGGGCCGCGGTGTGGCTGGTGTCGGCGGGCGTCGCGGTGGGCTGCGCGGCGGCGGTGGCGCTGCCGGCGCTGACCGCGACCGGCTTCCGTGCGCACCGCGCCCGGCCGCTGCCGGGCGCGGTGCGCGCCGGTGCCGACATCGGGCTGCTGGCGGTGGCCGCAGCCGCCTACTGGCAGTTGCACGGCCGCGCGACCGGCGGCCAAGACGGCACCGCGGCCCCGGGAGCCGACCCGCTGCTGGTCGCCGCGCCCGCACTGATCCTGCTCGCCGGGACGCTGGTGGCGCTCCGGCTGCTGCCGCCGGCGGCCCGGCTCGCAGAACGCCGGGCGGCGGCCGGACGCGGCCTGACCGCGGCGCTGGCGGGCTGGCGGTTCAGCCGCCGGCCGGAGCGGCAGGCGGGCCCGGTGCTGCTGCTGGTGCCGGCCGTCGCACTGGGCATGCTGGCCGTCGGGCAGGGCGGTTCCTGGGCGCGCTCCCAGGACGATCAGGCCGACTTCCGGGCCGGGGCACCGGTGCGGGTGACGGCCGCCGGGGAGAACACCGTCGGCCGGACCGGGCAGCTCGCCTCCGTCGCCCACGTCGACGCGGCCTCACCCGCCGTGCGCACCACACTGCCGCTCTCCGGCGACCGGACGGCGACGGTGCTCGCCATGGACACCTCGCACGCCGCGGGCACCCTGCTGCTGCGCCCCGACCTGGCCGACGTGCCCGTCCGCGCGCTGCTCGCCGGCCTCGGCCCGAAGGCACCCTCGGCGGGCGTGCGGATCCCCGCGGGCACCACCCGGCTGCGGCTCACCGCGACCCTGCACGCCACCGGCGCCCCCACCTCGGCCGATGTCGCGCTCACCGTCGAGGACCGCTGGGGCACCCCGTACCGGCTGCAGGCCGGGCGGCTCGCGGCCGACGGGCACCCCCACCCGCTCAGCCCGGACCTCGGCCCGGCCCCCGGCCCGCTCACCCTGACCGGTCTCCAGCTCGTGCTGCCCCAGCCGGTCGGCCACGCCGAACGGCACCGGCTCACCCTCGATGCGCTGACCGCGACCACCGCCGACGGCACCGTACGGAGGCTGCCGCTGCACGCCTCCTGGACGGCCGTCGCGGAAACCGGCGACGCCGGGGCGGGATCCGGGTCGGGCGACCCGCCGGCCCGGCCGCGGGTGACCTCGTCGGATCCGCCGACCGTCGAGTACGGCACCGGCTCCACCCCGCCCGAGGAGACCTGGGTGATCGGTGTGCTCACGCTCCGGGTACGGGTCGCGCAGCCCGCCCCCGGCGAGATCACGGGCGTGGCGACCGACCGCTTCCTCGCCGCCACCGGAGCCCGCCCCGGGCAGCGCCTGGACGTGGCGTTCGGCGGGCGGACGGTGCCGGTGCGGATCGTGCGCTCGGTACGGGAACTGCCGACCACCTCCGAGGCGGACACCGGCGGCGCGCTCCTCGTCGACCTGCGCGCGGTGAACCGGGCCCTGCAGTCCCGGTACGGCACGAGCGTGCCGCCGACCGAGTGGTGGCTGCGCACCTCGGATCCCGGCACCGTCGCCGCGGCGCTGCGGGCCCTGCCCGACGTGGACCCCGGGCAGGTGCTGGTCCGCGACGAGATCGCCGAGCGGCTGCGGGACGACCCGTTCGGGGCGGGCCCGCAGGCGGCCTTCTCGGCCGCCGCCGCGGCCGCCGCCGCGCTGGCCGCCGTCGGCTTCGCGGTGAGCGCGGCGGGCTCGCTGCGCCGGCGGGACGCGGAGTTCGCCGTACTGCGCGCGCTGGGCGCGCCGCGCCGCGGGCCGGCCCGGGTGATCGCCGCGGAGCACGGCGTGCTGATCGCCTCGGCGGTCCTCGTCGGCACGGCCCTCGGCACGCTGCTGACCCGCACGGTGATCCCGCTCGTCCTGGTGACCGACCGGGCGACCCGCCCGGTCCCGGAGGTACTCGTCGACCTGCCGCCCGGGCCGGTCGCCGTCCTGCTGGCAGCCGTCGCCGTGCCGCCGCTGGCCGTCACCGCATTGCTGGCCCTGCGCCGCGACCGCCGCCCGGGGCCGGCGGCGGCGCTGCGCGCGACGGGAGGTGAGTGACATGCCGTTCCCGCGCCGGCTGCCGCCGCTCCGCCGTCCGGGACGGGCGGGACGGGCGGTGCCCGCGCCCTGGGTGCGCACCCGGCTGCGGGCCGCCCCGGGCACGGCGGCCGCGCTGGCCCTGCTGGTGGCGCTCACCGCGTGCCTGGCCGCGGTCCTGCCGCGCGCCGTGGACCGGTACGAGGACGCCGGCCTGGCCCGGTCCCTCTCCGAGGCCCGCCCCGACCGCACCACCGTCCAGGTGTACGCACCGCCGCAACCCGCCCCGACCTTCGAGGAGGCGGCCCGGGCCCTGCTGCCGGGCGCACTCGCCGCGCAGGACGCGAAGATCCTCGGCCAGGTCCGCCGGCCGCTCGCCGCGGACCCGGACCAGTCGGCGTACGGCGTGCGCACCACCGTGGCGCTGACCGCGGTCGACACCGGGCTGCCCCGGCCCGGCGGACTCGCCCCCCGGCTGCACCTGGTCGCCCAGCAGGGCCTGGCCGCGCACGCCCGGACGACCGCCGGCCGGCCGCCGCGGGCGCGCGGGGCGGTCACCGCGGACACGGCCGGGCTGGAGGCGGCGGTCACCGCCGGCACCGCCGCGGCCCTGCATCTGCGACCCGGCTCGGTCGTCCACGTGGCGACCGGCCTCGAGCGGACCCCGCTCACCGTCCGGATCACCGGCGTCCTCGCCCCCCGCTCCCCCGGCGGGGCCTACTGGTCCACCGACCCGCTGCTGCGCACCCCGGCGCTGACGGCGACGCCGGGCGGCGGGCCGAACGCCGACCGGTACTGGCTCGGCACACTCCTGCTCGCCCCCGAGGCGGCCCCCGCGCTGCTGGGCACCACCGGCCGCCCGGTGCGCTACTGGAACCTCGCCCCCTCCCTCGGCGCGCTGCACGGCCGTGACCTGGGCGGGCTGGAAACCGGGGTCGCGGCCCTGGAGTCGGGCCCCGGGCTGCGGGCGGTGCGGACGCTCGCCGGACCGGGCGCCGAGGTCACCACCGAACTCGACTCCGTCCTCGGCTCCTACGCGCGGCTGCGCTCCGGCGTCCGCCCGCTGGTCGGCGTGGCCGCCGTCGGCACCGGTACGGTCGCCGCCGTGGTCCTGGTACTGGCGGGCGGCCTCACCGCCGACCGGCGGCGCGCCGAACTCGCCCTGCTGCGCGCCCGAGGCGCTTCCCCGGCCGGGACGGCGGGCAGGCTGCTCGCCGAGACGGCGACCGTCGCGGTGCCCGCGGGCGCGGCCGGGCTCGCCGCCGCCCTGTGGGCGGTGCCCGGTGGCCGCACCGCCGCGGCCGTCGCGGCGGCGGCCGCGGTCACCGCGGTCGCCTGCCTCGCACTGCCGCTGCGCGCCGCGGCCGCCCACCTGCGGGTGCGGGTGGCCGGCGCACGCCGGGACCTGGCGGACGTCCGCCCGTCCCGGCGCCGCACGGTCGCCGAACTCACCCTGCTCGCCCTGGCGGTGGCGGCGGTGGTGTCGCTGCGCGGGCCGGGAGCGGGCGGCGGCCCGCTGGTCCCGGCGGCGCCGGTGCTGCTCGGCGTGATCGCCTCGCTCGTCCTGGTGCGCCTCCACCCGCTGCCGCTGCGCCGGCTGGCCGGGCCGGTGCGGCGGCTGCGCGGCGTGGTGACCCCGCTGGCGCTGGCCCGCGCGGGCCGCACCCCGGCCTCCGCCGCCCTGCCACTACTGGCCCTGCTGACGGCGCTGACCACGGCCGCCTTCGGCGGTTCGGTGCTGGCAGGCGTGCACGCGGCACGCGACCGGGCCGCCCTGATGTCGGTGGGCGCCGACGCCCGCATCGAGGCACCGTCCGCGCTGCCCGCCTCGCTGCCCGACCGGATCCGGCACGTCCCGGGGGTGCGCGGGGTGACCGAGGTGGCCCTCGTCCAGGACGCGCAGCCCACGGACGGACGGGTGACCCTGCCGGTGGCGGGCGTGGACCCCGGCCCGTACGCGGCGCTCGCCCGTCACACCCGCCTCGGCGCCTTCCCCGCGGGCGCGTTGGCACCTGGGCGAGGAGCCGCCGCGCCGCTGCCCGCGCTGGCCTCGCCGATGGTCGCCGACATGTACGGCAGCGGACCGTTCTCCGTCCGGCTCCCGGACGGCAGCACCATCAGCGTCCGCATCGCCGCCGTACGGGACCGCACCCCGGCGGTGCCCGGCACCGACTTCCTGGTGGTGGACCGGGCCGGGCTGGACCGCACGGCGGCACGGCCCACCGCGCTGCTGCTGACCGGCGACCACCCGGACGCGGCCGCCCTGCGCCGCGCCGCTCCCGAGGACGGCGGGGTGCAACTGCGCGACGAGGAACGCGCCCGGTACGTCGACTCGCCGCTCCAGTCCGGCGCGGAGGACGTCTACACGGCGGCGGTCGCGGCCGGCGCGGTCTACGCCGCACTGGCGCTGCTGCTGGCGCTGTCCGGGGCCGCGCCCGAACGTGCCGCCATGCTCGCCCGCCTGCGCACCATGGGCCTCACCCGCGCCCAGGCCCGCCGGCTGCTGGTCCTGGAGTCACTGCCGCAGGCCCTGCCGGCCGCGGTGGGCGGCATCCTGACCGGTTGGGCTGCCGTACGCCTGCTCGCCCCGGGCGTCGACCTCGCCGCCCTCGCCCTCGGCACGGCACCGGGCAGCTCCGACAGGGCCCCGGTCCTGCGCACCGACCCGCTGTCGCTCGCGGCGCCCGCGCTGTGCCTGCTCGTCCTCGCGGTGGCGGTGGCGGGCGTCCAGGCCTGGCGGGCCGGCCGGCGCGGATCGGTACGGGAACTGCGGGCGGGTGACGCCCGGTGACAGGACTGTGCGGCCTGTGCGGCGGGCGCGGCGAGCCGACGGCGACAGAAGGAGGAGAAGGCCCCCGATGACCACGAACCCCACGCTCACCGACCTGGCCGACCGGGCGGCGGCCGCCCGGAACGCCCCGGCGTACGGCCACGACGCGCTCATCGCCTGCGACCGCCTGGTCCGTGTCTTCTCCACCGGCGGGGTGGAGGTGCAGGCCCTGCAGGGCCTCGATCTCCTGGTCCGCAAGGGCGAGTTGATGGCACTGGTCGGTGCGTCCGGCAGCGGCAAGACCACCCTGGCCAACATCCTCGCCGGACTGGACACGCCCACCGCGGGCGCGGCCCGCGTCGCCGGGCACGATCTGCTGACGATGTCCGCGAAGGACCGTCTCACCTACCGCCGAGAGGTGGTCGGCTTCGTCTGGCAGCAGACGTCCCGCAACCTCCTGCCGTATCTGACGGCGGCCCAGAACGTCGCCCTGCCGCTCCAACTGCGCGGCCGTCGCGGGGGGAGCACGCGGGGCCGCCGGGCGCGCGCCGGGCGCGCCCTGGAACTGCTGGAGTTGCTCGACGTGGCCGACTGCCGGGGCCGGCGTCCGCAGGAGATGTCCGGCGGCCAGCAGCAGCGCGTGGCCATCGCGGTGGCCCTGGCGAACGAACCGTCCGTGGTGTTCGCCGACGAGCCGACCGGCGAGCTCGACTCGCACACCGCGGAGCAGATCTTCGCCGCCTTCCGCACCGCCAACGAACGCCTGGGCACCACGGTGGTCATCGTCACCCACGATCAGGCGGTCGCCGGCGAGGTGCGCCGCACGGTCGCCATCCGCGACGGCCGCACGGCCACGGAGGTGCTGCGGCACAGCGAGGTGGACGAGGCCACCGGCCACGAGCGGGTGGTGGCGCGCGAGTACGCCGTGCTCGACCGCGCGGGCCGCCTGCAACTGCCCGACGAGTACCTGCACGCCCTGGACATGCGGGACCGGGTCGCGCTGGAGCTGGAGGCGGATCACATCGGGGTCTGGCCGGACCGGCAGGAGGGGTGAGCGCGCCCCCGTGCAGGGCGCGGGCCGGCACGGCCGGGCGGGCTCTTCCAAGCACGCCTGCCGCGCTCCGAGCAGGTCCGCCCCTGGCACGTCCGACCCCTGGGAACTTCCGGGACCCCTGGGCACGTCCAGGCCCCCTGGGCACGGCCGATCGGCATCCGGCACCCCGGCAGGCGGCAGGCGGCAGGCGGCAGGCGGCAGGCGGCAGGCGGCAGGCCGAACCCGGTAGGGCGCCGGCGGGGAACTCAGCGGACGCTGACGTCCAGTGACCCGAGACCCGCGGTGCGCACGGCGACCGAACCGTACGGCGTCCTCAGCCGCAGCCACGCCCCCGACGACAGCAGTGCCGTGCCCGCCTCACCCGCCTCCTCACCGGATGGCCGGGGCCGCTCCGCGGGCCGCAGGAAGCCCAGCGACTGGGCGGCGTGCACCGCACGCACCGGAAGGGGTGTCCGCCCGACCCGGCGGGACCAGATCTCGCGGCCGAGACGGTCGAGTTCGCTCCGGGTCCGCTCCTCCGCAGGAAGTTCCCGGGTCCGGTCACGGAACTCCGCGACCAGGGCGCCGACCAGCGCGCGCAGCGCCTCCGGCGCCGGCAGCCCCGGTTCCCGCCGCCAGCCGCCGCGCGGCGGCAGCACCCCCGCCCACGGGGGGCCGGTCACCGCGCCGGGCACGGTGGCCGTCGCCGCCGACTCGTCGACGGACTCCAGCAGTTCACCGGCCGAGACGGTCACGTCCAGCGTGACCTCCAGGCCTCTCTCGTACGGCTTGGCGAGCCGCACCGAGCGGATCGTCAGCACCTCGAAGGCGGGCGGCCGGCCGAACACGGCGAGCGTGGTGCCGGCCGACTGCAGGCGTACCGCAGCGCCCCGGTCGTAGTGGAGCAACCGGGAGAGGAAGGCGGCGAGGTCGGACGCCTCCGTCTCGTCGGCCAGGTGGAGCGCCGTCATGCGGCGACGGCCTCCCCCTCGTCGGCGTCGGTCTTCTCCGCCGCCTCCGTGTACTCGCGCAGGAACTCCTTCTCCTCCGCCGTGATACGGCGCGGCCGCTGCGCCTCGAAGTCGAACGGCACGATCACCGTGGAGGCGCGGACGTAGATCTCCTCGCCGTCCTTGACCTCGTAGGTGAGGGTGAAGGAGGCCGCCCGTATCTCCGTGACCCACAGCTCGATGTCCACCGGGGTGTGCCGGTGGACGAGCTGGCGCTTGTAGTCGATCTCGTGGCGGGCCACCACCGACCCCTGCTGGAAGTCCTTGTCCGGGCGGAACAGGAAGTCGATACGGGCCTCCTCCAGGTAGCGGAGGAAGACCACGTTGTTGACGTGGCCGTACGCGTCCATGTCCGCCCAGCGCAGCGGGCAGCGGT
Source organism: Streptomyces sp. MS06 (assembly GCF_047200655.1). Classification (NCBI taxonomy): domain Bacteria; kingdom Bacillati; phylum Actinomycetota; class Actinomycetes; order Kitasatosporales; family Streptomycetaceae; genus Streptomyces; species Streptomyces sp. MS06. The sequence continues at coordinate 43,974 of NZ_JBJZOJ010000014.1, read as the reverse complement.
AGAGATGCCGCAAGATCGATCAGCCCCGGGTCAGCTTCTTGTAGGTGGCGCGGTGCGGACGGGCGGCGTCCGGGCCGAGCCGCTCGATCTTGTTCTTCTCGTACGACTCGAAGTTGCCCTCGAACCAGAACCACCGGGAGTCGCCCTCGTAGGCGAGGATGTGGGTGGCCACGCGGTCCAGGAACCACCGGTCGTGGGAGACGACCACGGCGCAGCCGGGGAACTCCAGCAGCGCGTTCTCCAGGCTGGACAGGGTCTCCACGTCGAGGTCGTTGGTCGGCTCGTCGAGGAGCAGCAGGTTGCCGCCCTGCTTGAGGGTGAGCGCCAGGTTCAGGCGGTTGCGCTCGCCGCCGGAGAGGATGCCGGCGGGCTTCTGCTGGTCCGGTCCCTTGAAGCCGAAGGCGGAGACGTACGCCCGCGACGGCATCTCGACCTGTCCGACGTTGATGTAGTCGAGCCCGTCGGACACGACCTCCCACAGCGTCTTCTTCGGGTCGATGTTCTCGCGGCCCTGGTCGACGTAGGAGACCTTGACGGTGTCGCCCACCTTGATGCTGCCGGAGTCCGCGGACTCCAGCCCCTGGATCATCTTGAACAGGGTGGTCTTGCCGGCACCGTTCGGGCCGATCACGCCGACGATGCCGTTGCGCGGCAGCGTGAACGACAGGCCGTCGACGAGGACCTTCTCGCCGAAGGACTTGTGCAGGTCGTCCACCTCGACGACGACGTTGCCCAGGCGCGGGCCCGGCGGGATCTGGATCTCCTCGAAGTCCAGCTTCCGCATCTTCTCCGCCTCGGCGGCCATCTCCTCGTACCGCGCCAGGCGGGCCTTGGACTTGGCCTGCCGGCCCTTGGCGTTCGACCGCACCCAGTCCAGCTCTTCCTTGAGCCGCTTCTGGCGCTTGGCGTCCTTCTGGCCCTCGACCTTCAGACGGGTCTGCTTGGTCTCCAGGTAGGTGGAGTAGTTGCCCTGGTACGGGTAGGCGCGCCCGCGGTCGAGTTCCAGGATCCACTCGGCGACGTTGTCGAGGAAGTACCTGTCGTGGGTGATGGCCACGACGGTGCCCTCGTACTTGGCCAGGTGCTGCTCCAGCCAGTTCACCGACTCGGCGTCGAGGTGGTTGGTGGGCTCGTCGAGCAGCAGCAGGTCCGGCTGCTCCAGCAGCAGCTTGCAGAGCGCGACGCGGCGGCGCTCACCGCCGGACAGGGTGGTGACGGGCCAGTCGCCGGGCGGGCACCCCAGCGCGTCCATGGCCTGCTCCAGCTGGGAGTCCAGGTCCCACGCGTTGGCGTGGTCGAGGTCCTCCTGGAGCTTGCCCATCTCCTCCATCAGCTCGTCGGTGTACTCGGTCGCCATCTGCTCGGCGATCTCGTTGAACCGGTCGAGCTTGGACTTGATCTCGGCGACGCCCTCCTGGACGTTCTCCAGGACCGTCTTCTCCTCGTTCAGCGGCGGCTCCTGGAGCAGGATGCCGACGCTGTACCCGGGCGAGAGGAACGCGTCGCCGTTCGACGGCTGCTCCAGCCCCGCCATGATCTTCAGCACGGTCGACTTACCGGCACCGTTCGGGCCGACGACGCCGATCTTCGCACCCGGGAGGAAGCTCAGGGTGACATCGTCGAGGATCACCTTGTCGCCGTGCGCCTTGCGCGCCTTGCGCATGGTGTAAATGAACTCAGCCAAGAGAAACCGTCCGGCAGCTTGAAATCTGGCAGTGGGCAGATACACCCCATCTTGCCGTACCGCCACCCCCGGGGGGAAACTCGTATGGTCCCGCCCCTTTGACCTGGGCGTTCGCGGCAGGCAGCCGCGGCGCGCCCGTCACTGCCGGTCGCCGTCGGTGGGCCTCGGACGCCTTCGCACGGCCCACGGACGGCCCGTAGCCCGCGACCTTTCGTCCCGAGGCGATCCGAGCAGGCGCTCCGCCTTGGGCCAGGGCACTGTTCAACTGCGGCGATCATCCATCGCCGTCCGTGGGTGTCCACCGCCGCGCGCGGGCGTTGTCACGGGGTCGGACACCCACCCCGCGGATTCGGAGGGCCCGGCGACTGCCTCGGAGATCTGGCGCGCCAACTCCTCAACGACCTGGGGCACGACGCGTTGGGCGCCCTCGTCCCGCAGTGCTTCGGCCAATGCCCGATGGACCGCCGCGAACGGCTGCCCCGCATGTGAGGCGCGGGTCCGGCCGACAGCCCGCTCGATCTTCGCGAGGTGGGCCGCCACGATCGGCATCGCCTTGTCGTACTCGCCGGGGTCCACGGCCATGGGCCAAGCCGATCAGAGCCCACGGATCGAGTCAAGGCCGGCAGCGAGCCACCGGCTGGGAAAGCTCGGGCTCTCGGTGGGAGGCCGTAGCCAGTGAGCCGCGGCCTTGGCGGTCGGCGCCGGCCGGCCTCCTAGGCCGGGGTACGGTCCAGCGCTCACACATCGACGGTCTCCGGCCGGGGCGCGTGGCTGATGGCACCCCGGCGTATGCCACGCTCTCGGAGGCCGGCCCGGGCGGCCGAGCAGACAGGGGAGGCCGAGGGCATGAGCGAGAGCCTGCGCAAGATCACGCTGTGGGGGCGGGCCCTGCAGGGGTGGTGGTCGGACCGTCTGGGCAAGGAGATCGTCTCCACCTGGGCGGCGGGCCTGGTCCTGGGCGTCCCGGTCTGGAGCGTCATCGAGATCTTCTGGCATCCGGACTCGATTCTGGGGGACGGCGGGCCCGCCGCCTTCGGGCTGCTCGTCATCCTGGCCGTCGTATCGCTCTTCGCGTGGACGGGCGTCATGATCGTCCACGAGACGATCGCCGGGTCCCGTGTGACCGCAGGCCGCGCTCAGCGCTGGTTGCTCACGGTTCAGGTCCTCGCAGCCGGGACGGCCGGGTGGGTCGCCCTGCGGGCCATCCTGGTCTTCGGCCATCAAGTGTCGTCGATCGTAGGTCTGCTCTCGACGATTCCGCTGGCGGCTCCGTACCCGCTGGCGCTCCTGGCACTCATCGTGCCCGGGGACGTCCGCCGGCGCGTGGTGGGTGGTGTGCTCCCCGTGCCGATCGTCCTGGTGGTACTGCTTCGGCTCCTGTGACCGGGCGGCCCCGGGCGGACGCAGAGCGGCCCCGAACGGTCGGTCCCCGCCCTGCCGTGGCGTCCCCCGGTCAGCGCCGGGTCGGCGGGTTCTTCCGGCCGGCGATCAGGAGGGCCGCTCCGCCGATCACGACGAGGCCGATGGCGGAACCCGCGATCAGCGGTGTGGCGGCCGAGCCGCCGGTGTCGGCGAGGTCGGTGCCGGTGTCGGCGGCCACGGCCGTGGCGGGGCTGGGCTCGGCGACGGTCTGCACGGTCATGTCGGACGCGCTGTCCTGGGTCCGGCAGTCGAAGACACCGGTGAACCGCCGGCCCGAACCACCGGGGCCGGTGATCGGCAGGTCGTAGGCCTGGTCCTCCGGGAGCGGGATGGTCACCGTCCGCGAAGCGCCGGCCGGGACGGTGTGTTCGGCGCCCATCAGCGTGAAGGTGAACGGCACGTCACCGGCGTTCACCGCGGTGATGTCGACTCCGCCCTCGGCACAGTTCCGTCTCGCGGAGAGGGCCGCGACCGCGCCCTGGCCCGCCCAGGCGGCGTCGGCAACCGCCGACACGGTCGACTCGCTGGAGCCGGCCAGGATCTGCGTCTGGCTGCGGCTCTCGGAGACCAGCGCCCGCCCCACCGGCACGGTGGTCGAGGCCTGCACGGTCAACTCGGCGGAACCGTCGGCCGCGTCCTCGGGCACGTCGAAGAAGAGGCGGCTGCCGTTCCTGACGGAGGTGACCGGCCTGCCGTCCTTGTCCACGATGCGCACCCCGCTCGCCGCGGCCTCCGCCGGCGGCGTCACCGTCGCCGTGTCCGCGCCGGTGTGCACGGTCACCGGGCCGAGCCGGCTGCCCGGCCGCCCGGAGACGGCGGGCGGGTCGAGGGCCAGCGAAGCCTTCGGCTCCGGTGTGTTCCGGGCGCTTCTGCGGAGGTAGTCGGCGAGTTGCTCGGCCTGCGGGTCGGCGGCGTCCACGTCGGCGCCGTCCGAGTAGCGCCAGATCGCGACCTGGGTGCCGGCGGCGGCGTCCTGCTCGGTGAGGGCACCGTGGATACCGGCCTTCTCGGCGAGTGCGGCGAGGTCGTTCACCTGCGGATAGGAGTGCCGGAGGATCCAGTTGATCCGGCCGGCGTCCTTGTCGGTGCCCAGCGAACTGCCGCTCCAGGCGGTCTCGTGGTAGACGGCGTCCCGTTGGGTGGGGCTGTGCAGGTCGACGCAGTACGTCTGGAGGGTGCCGCCGCCGTCGACGGACATCTCGTAGAGGCCGGCCGGGACTTCCCGGTCCTCGCCTCCTTCGTGGAGGACGGCGGTGCCGTAGGTCTTCAGTTCGCCCATGACGGCGGTCGCACCCCCCCGGGTCTGCGTGGACCCGTCGGCGGCGGCCGGTCCGGCCGACCCCAGCAGGCCGACGGCGGCGACTGCGGACACCAGCGCCGCGGCGGCGGCGCGGACCGCCGCCCTCCGCCCGCGGTCGGACGGCAACGGCGACGCAGTGAACGCAGAAAGCACAGGTTTCCCCTCCGAGCAGGACCCGTCGACATGGGGGCTATGCGGTCCCACCAGCAGAATCAGGAGCCTCGTCGGCTCTGCTCGGCATCCTAGGTATCCCGGGCACCCCGACTTCGCCCGCGTCCCGCCCGAAGATCGATCCGAATCGGAATCGTTATCGCGAGGGACTGGCGCAGGCGGCCCTCGCCGGGTCGGCGGAGGGTTTGCGGGAGGGCGAGTCATCGCGCTCGGCGCATAGGGGACGACGGGACGCGTGAACATGGGGAGGGGCGTGTCGGAGCCGGGGGCGCTCCTCCGCGTGCCGAACGTATCTGACCTCATGTCACAGCCTCTGCCCGCCGGGGCTGTTGGCCGGTGTGCTCCGCCGGGGCGGGCGGCGGCGACTGCCAGTTCGGTTCCGGCGGGTTCACGACCGGAACCGCCTCCGGGCGGCCCGAGCGGCGGAAGGCCGACGTCCCCCGTGCGAGGTCATGGCCGATCGCGACCGCGTCGATGTCCGCGGAGGTCCGCGTCTGCCCCTCGCGCGGTTCCGTGCGCACCTTCAACCGGCCGTGGACCAGGACCGGTTCACCGACCTGGAGGGAGGCAGCCGCGTTGACGGCGAGCTGTCGGTTGGCCCACACGGTGAAGAAGTTGGTGTGGCCGTCGGTCCAGGTGGCCTTCTCGCGGTCCCAGTAGCGTGAGGTCACCGCCAGCCGGAAACGTGCCGAGGGACCCGACGCCGGCTCCCGGTACACCGGCTGTGTCGCCACGTTGCCCACCACGCAGAGCATCGTCTCGTTCATCGACCGCACCTCCCTCGCCCGGCGCACGACCGGGCCGGCACGCTCGCGGGTACCTCCCACGGGCGGCGTCCGCAGCGGCGGGGCGCGGCCGCCGAGCCGCGCCCCGCCGCTGCGGTGGCGATCGCGTCCGCCGCGATCACGTGCACCCAGACTGCCCGCTGCGGCCGACTCCCGCCGAGTGCTGTGGAGGACTGCGCGCCTGTGGAGAAGTCCGCCACCCGGACGAGCGAGCCGCGCCCGTGCACGAGCCCGCCGCCTTCCCCGAGCCCGCCTCCCTCCATGGGCTCCGGGCCCCGTTCTCGCCGGGGACGGAGGTACGGCCCGGTTCAGCGCACGGCGAACCCCGCGCCCGCCACCCTCGCGTACTGCTCCCGCACCTCCCGGTACCGCAGCAGCTCGGCCGCCACCGGGTCCAGCACCCGCGCCCGGCCGCAGCCGGCCGCAGCCTCTCTGAGGCGGCGCTCGGCCTCCTGCCCGTAGCGCCTGGCCGGGCCGCGCGCCGCGAGCCGGGACGTCCACTCCACCAGCGGCCCTCCGACGATGCCGATGACCATCAGCAGGACCGGCACCCCCAGGTTCGGCGACAGCACGCCGACGATCTGGCCCACCAGCCAGACTCCGCCCGCGACCTGAAGGAGCGTCATCGCCGCCTGTGCCAGTACCGCCGCCGGCCACCAGCCCGGCCGGGGAGGCCGCCCGGGAGGCAGGCCGGCTCGCGCTGCCAGCTCGTCCAGCGCCTCGGGCAGCCCCTGCGAGCCTCGCAGTGCGGCCTCGCGCACCGCTTGCGCCCAGGGTGCGGGCAGCCCGGCCGTGGCCCGGTCGGAGACCGTCCGCACCGCCTGCTCGACCCGCTGGCGCGCCGTGGCCTCCTCCTCGGCCCGGGCCCGCAGCGGCAACCGGCCCGTGGGGGGTTCCCGCCGGTCCAGGTACCAGCGCCACAACCGCAGCCAGGGCGTCCCGCAGGCGCGGCTCGCGTTGCGCTGCCACGCCCGCTCGGCCGCCTCGCCCGCCGCGGTGGCGCCCACCGCTTCGGCGAGTCGCGAGGCGAACTCCTCCCGCGCCTCCTCGCTGAGTCCGGCACGCTGCCGGGTGGCGTACAGGGGCCTCAGTCCGGCGGCGGCGCTGTCCACGTCGGCGGAGATGCGGCGTGCCGCCGCGCCACGCTCCGCGACGAACCGGCCCAGTGCCTCGCGCAGTTCACCGACGCCGTCGCCGGTGAGCGCGGACAGCGGAAGCACGGTGCAGCCCGGTTCGCCGTATTCGCCGAGCGCGATGCCGTCCTCGTCGAGCAGCCTGCGCAGATCGTCCAGGACGAGGTCGCCGGCCTCGCCGGGCAGCCGGTCGATCTGGTTGAGCACGACGAACATCACCTCGGCGTGCCCGGCCAGCGGGCGCAGGTAGCGCTCGTGGAGGACGGCGTCTGCGTACTTCTCCGGATCGACCACCCAGATGACGGCGTCCACCAGGCGCAGGACGCGGTCGACCTGCTCACGGTGCTGCACGGCCGCGGAGTCGTGGTCGGGCAGGTCCACCAGGACCAGTCCGCGCAGCTGCGCCTCCGCCTCCGGGCTCTGCACCGGGCGCCGCCGCAGCCGGGGCGGGATGCCGAGCCGGTCGATCAGGCTCGCCGCACCGTCGCTCCAGCTGCAGGCGATGGGCGCGGCGGTGGTCGGACGGCGCACGCCGGTCTCCGAGATGGGCACCCCGGCGAGCGCGTTGAACAGCTGCGACTTGCCGCTCCCGGTCGCGCCCGCGAGGGCGACGACGGTGTGCTGGCCGGACAGCCTGCGCCGGGCCGCCGCTTCGTCCAGCACCCGGCCGGCCTCGGCGAGCGTCCTTCCGTCCAGCCGGGTGCGGGACAGCCCGACCAGCTCCCGCAGGGCGTCCAGACGTGACCGCAGCGGCCCGTCGTACGCCGGCGGCATCACCGTCTGCGGGCTGCTCGCCCGCGGTTCGACCGCGGCGGCCTGCTCCGCCGCGGCGGCGGCCTCGGTGACGCGGCGGGCGATCAGTCCGTCGTCCCAGTAGGTGCCGGACCGCTGGTCGGAGGGTTCGGTCCGGTCGGCGGTGCCCGTGTCCGCGTCGGGGCCGGGCTCCGCCGGCGCGGTGGTGTCCACGTGCCGGGGGCCGCGCTCGGCTGCCCCCGGAGGACTCTCGGGGTGACAACCGTCCGCGTGACGGCCGTCCCGTCCTGCGTGACGGCCGTCCCGTCCTGCGTGACGGCTCTCGCGTCCGGCACCGGGCCGCCGCGCACCGGGTCCGGCGTCGGGTCCGCGCTCGTGCCGGCCGTCACGCTGAGCGTCGTACCGGCCGTCGTATTGGCCGTCGTGTCCTCCGTCGTGCGCGCCGCCGTGCTCGACGGCGTGTTCAACGCCGTGCTCGCCGCCGTGCTCGCCGCCGTGCTCGCCGCCGTGCTCGCCGCCGTGCTCGCCGCCGTGCTCGCCGCCGTGCTCGCCGCCGTGCTCGCCGCCGTGACGGTGGCCCCCCGCGCTGGGCGTGCCCGGCGCGGCCTGTGGCCCCTGCGGGCTTCGTGAGACCAGTGGACCGCGTGAGTCCTGAGGGCTCCGTGTGCCTTGTGCGCCGTCATCTCCCCGGCAGCCCTCCGAGGGGTCGGAGGCAGCAGGGGCTCCAGTCGGGTCGGGGGTGCCCGGAACGTCGAGGACGCCCTTGGCTTCCGGGGCTTCCGGCGCGTCCGGGGCCCGGCGGGCATCCGGGGCGTCGGGGCGGGTTGCGCGGCGGTCGTCGTCCTGCACGGTTCCCTCTCCGGAGTGATCGGCGTGCTCCGTCTGGTCCTGGTCAGTGACAGCGGTCACCGGTCACCTCTCCTTCTGCAGTACGGACAGCGCGGCGATGAGTTCGGCCTGCGGTTCGGCGTGGACGTCGAGACCGTCGAGCGGGGCAAGGCGGCGTTCACGCTCGGCGTGCACGACCCGGTCGAGGTGGTCGGCGAGCAGTCGACCGCCCTTGTCCCGCAGCCGCAGCGCGCCGTGTGCACCGATCCGCTCGGCGAGGGTCTCCCCCGCGGACCGCGCGCGACGGCCGCCCAGCAGCGCGGTGGCGACGAGTGCGGCGACCGTCTCGGGATCCGGCGCGGCGTTCCGTTCGAGCTCGCGCACCTCCTCCTCGGCGTACTCCTCCAGTTCCCGCCGCCACCGCCGTACGGCCAGCCCGATCCGGTGCTCGGCCGGTTCCGGACCCGGATCGCGGTCCAGCATTCCGGGGGCGTCGGCCGCGGGCTCGCGCCGCCAGGCCTCGTCGATGCGCTCGTCGGCCGCGGTGACGGCGCACAGCACCAACGCGGCGAGGCTCTCCACCAGCGCGTCGAGGAGTTCGCCCGCGGTGCAGTCGAGCGGGAAGGCGCGCCAGCGCTTGAGTGCGTCGCCGGCGAGGACCGCGCCGGCCTGCAGGCGGCCCCGCACCCGCGTGTGCTCACCGTCGTAGGCGCCGTCGACGGCGGCGGTGAGCCGCAGGGCGGCGGCGTACTGCTGGGCGGTGGCGCCGGCGAGTTCGGGCAGCCGCGCCTTCAGCGAGTCGAGGACGCCTCGTGCGGTGCGGGCCATGGCGTGCTGGCGCGCTCCGGGCTCCTGCGCCTGGTGGATCAGCCAGCTCCGCAGCGGCGCGACCGCGGTGGCCGGGAGCAGCCCGCCGCCCCAGGCCGACTCGGGCAGCTCGGGCACGGTGAAGCGGGGAGCGTCGCCGAGGCCGGCCTTGGTGAGCAGGGCGGCGTACTGCCGGGAGACCTCGGAGACCACCTGGTGGGGTACCCGGTCGAGCACCGTCACCAGGGTGACGTCGTACTCCTTGGCGGTGCGGAGCAGGTGCCAGGGCACGGCGTCGGCGTAGCGGGCGGACGTGGTGACCATCACCCAGATGTCGGCCGCGCAGATCAGTTCGGCGGCCAGGGCCCGGTTGTCGGCGACGAGGGAGTCGACGTCGGGTGCGTCGAGGAGGGCGAGGCCCGGTGGCAGGGTGTCGACGGTCTCGATCCGCAGCACCCGTCGGCGGTCCTCGCCGGGCAGCAGCAGGTCCTCGTCCCGCGCGTTCCGACGGCCCGGGGGCGGAGCCCAGAGGCGTGTGAGGTCGGGCAGCACCCGCATTCCGCTGAACCAGTGCTGGTCCTCCGGATGGCACACCAGCACCGGGGTCCGTGTCGTCGGACGCAGCACGCCCGCCTCGCTGACCCGCCGGCCCACCAGTGAGTTGACGAGGGTCGACTTCCCGGCGCCGGTGGAGCCGCCCACGACGGCCAGCAAGGGGGCTTCGGGCTGCCGTAGGCGGGGCACCAAGTAGTCGTCGAGCTGGGCGAGCAGTTCGTCGCGGTTGGCACGCGCGCGAGGAGCCCCCGTCAGGGGTAGCGGGAAGCGTGCGGCCGCGACACGGTCGCGCAGCGCGGAGAGTGCGTCGAGCAGCTGAGGCCGTACGTCCAAGGTCACCACATGTGAAGAATGCCCAATTTTAGGGGAATTCTGAAGCATATAGGCATGCCAGCGCGCCAACAGAGCACAACGGACGGAAGGGGTGAGCGGGACAGGGGCGCAGTCCAGCCATAACGAGTGCACAACACCCGAGGCGTGAGGCGTCAAAAGCGATGCACGATTCGTACCCGCCTGCGATTATCGGGACCGCTTCACTGAACCTCCACAGCGAACCACAAAGGTGAAGCGAGCAGGGCAAGGATCCGGGAGCCCTATCCTTGTCCCCGGCAACGTCGCGGATCAGCCCAGACCAGGGCATCGTAACGAGGCCACCGCACCAGGCCCCCGTAGCTCAGTGGATAGAGCAGGCGCCTTCTAAGCGCTTGGCCGCAGGTTCGAGTCCTGCCGGGGGCGCAAACACCCCTTGACCAGCGGAAACGCTGGTCTTTTCTCTTGCCTGGCCCGATGCACATCGTTACCGGGGCAAGCGCCTTGACCATCCACGATCGTGTACGCCATGGTGTGGCGATGGCAGATGAGCGCTACAACATCGGGCCTCTCGCCGCCTCCTGGCTGCGCGCCCTCAAGAGCGAGAACAAGAGCGACAACACCCTCCGGATCTACGGCCACGCCGTCCGCTCCTTCGCCGCGTACCTCCTCGACGAGGACAGCGGGTACCGGCCAACCTCCAGCGACGACGGCACCCCAGGCCGCCCCGCGCCGGCCGACTTGGATGACGTCCACCGCGAGCACGTCCAGGCGTATGTGGCCGCCACCATCACGCGGACCAGCCCCGCGAACGCGCACCAGCACTTCCGCGCACTGAAGACCTTCTTCAACTGGCTGGTGGACGAGGAGGAGCTGGACCGCTCCCCCATGCGGACGATGAAGCCTCCCGCCGTCACTGAGAAGGAGGTGCCCGTCATTCGCGAGCAGGACCTCACTGCACTCTTCCGGGTGTGCAAGGGGAAGACCTTCGCGGACCGGCGCGACACGGCGATCCTGATGCTGTTCCTCGACACCGGTGTACGCCTGTCGGAGCTGACGGAGCGTCGCGTCGGGGACGTGGACTTGGACCTGATGGTGCTCCAGGTTCTCGGCAAGGGGGATAAGTACCGGTCGGTGCCGTTCGGCCGGACGTGCGCCACGGCGCTGGACCGCTACCTGCGGGCGGCGGCGAAGCACAAGGGCCGGCCGTTGGACGAGGGCATGTGGCTGTGGTGGGGCGACCGCGGGCAGAAAGGGCACCGGCTGACGATCTGGGGGGTCGGCACGATGCTGAAGCGACGGTGTGCGGAGGCCGGGATCGACGAGTTGCATCCGCACCAGTTCCGGCACACCTTCGCGCACCTGTGGAAGGTAAACGGGGGCAACGAGGACGACCTCATGCGCATCACGGGGTGGAGGTCGCGGCAGATGCTGTCGCGGTACGCGGCGTCGGCGGGTGCGGAGCGGGCCCGGTCGGCGCATGCTCGGCTGAGTCCGGCTGATCGGCTGTAGTGGAGGGGGAGGGCCCGGGCGGCTTCGGGCCACCCCTCCCGGGTGCGGCTGCTGTCAGGCGGTCGCGTACGTCACGGTGAAGCCGTCACGCACGAGTCTGGGCACGCGAACGCAGAGCCAGGCGAGCGTGGCGGCTTCCTCTATCTGGTGGGGATCGTAGGCGGCGCGGACCTGGTCCCCGTTGACGGTGTGCATAACGGGTACGCCGGTGGTGAGAGTGGCGCGTTCGAGATGCACGGTCACATTGACCCCCCTTATCCCGCGTGGCCGATTCCAGACACGCTGGATTCGTACACGCGTTCGGTGTGCGCGAGGTCACGTCACTCTACGCCCCGTAGTCGCATTAATGCAGCATGCAAGCGAAACCCGCGAGAAACCGTGGGGGGTATGCGTGGGTTTTTGCGGGGCTACTCCCCGGTTTCTGCTGCCCACTTTTCGGCCACGGCCCGCTCCGGAGCGCCCGGCTCGACGCCGAGGCGGCGCATCAGGGCGGCCGGCGCGCCGCCCTCCAGGTCGGCCTCCTCGTAGCCGATGAGCTGGAGGTGCGCAGCGGCGGCGACTACGGCGCGGGGCAGGCCCAGGCCGGCAGCGATGGCGCCGACCAGCTCGGGCGTCACGCCGTAGCTCTGACCTCGCACGATCTTTCCCACGAGGCCGTTGCTGGGCTGGTAGCCGGTCTCTGGGTCCTTGGCCTTCTTGGTGAATGCGGCGACGCTGATCTTGCCGGGGCCTGTGTGGGTGCCGACGTGCTGCTGGACCAGCTCCGTCAGTGCGGTGCGCTGGATCATCAGAGCCCTCTTCCCTCAGGTGTCCCAGGACACCGCTCGCAATTGACGACGAAATTGCAGGTCAGCACCTACAACCTTTCGGCGTTGCGGATTCATTGTCCATGAATACGGATGTGGATGATACGGCGCTCAAGCCGGATGACTGAATCGCGGGGGGCGCATCGGGCGCATCGGGCGCACAGAAGCTGGACACCGCACGAACGGTGTGCTTGAGTATCCACATCCACGGACGTGGATGACCGCAGGGAGAGCCGTGACTGAACGCCTGAACCTCACCGACAGTGACCTTCTCCGGAAGCTGATGCATCGAGCTCCCGGAGGGCCCCTCTCGGTCCGAGGCCTGGCGCGCGCCGCCGGCATCTCGAAGACGCGGGTGGACGACCTCTTGCACGGCCGGTACGCCACGGTCACCGACGCGGTCGCGACCCGTATCGCGGAGCTTGTCGGCGTCCATCGCGGCGCCCTTTTCCTGCCCCGAGCATCCACATCCGTGGATGCGGATGACCGAGGAGAACACGTTGAACACGGCCGAGCGATCGATGCAGATGCGCATCGCCGCCTACAAGAGCTGGGCTCGCACGACGGACCGGTCCGCGCGCACGGCCAAGGCCCGGAAGGCGTCGCATCACGACCGGTTCGTGGCGCAGGCCCGGGAGCTGCACCCGACCGGCACGGAGAAGCAGATCGCCGACGCGGCTGAGGCGCTGAAGTCCGCGCACTACCGCGAGTTGGCGCTGAAGTCCGCGCAGGCCCGGCGGATCCGCAGCGAGGAGGCCCGGGCGGCCAAGGCGCGGCGGATCGAGCGGGTGCTGTCCGACGCGGACAACTCCGCCGCCTGACACCTGAACGCGCCGACGGCCCGCCCGACTTCCCGGCCCGGCGAGCCGACGACTACGGCGCCCCTACCAGATCAAGAGAGGTCACCGTGACCGACGAGATTACCCAACCGACCGTCCGCCCGATCAGCGAGCAGGCCCCGGCCGCCGAGGCGCTGGCGGAGCTGATCGGCATGTTCGGCGACCTGCCCGGCGCCTACGTGACGATCCACAGGCCGTGCCTGTCCCAGTCCGCCCGTCTGGGCCTCCAGCTCGACTCCCCGGTCGCCTTCGAGGCGTGGCGGACGGTGCTGGCGATCGCCCCGGCGGACGTCGCCCTGCACGCGTCGGCCGAGTCCGTGTGGCTGTCGGCGGACGGTGTGTTCCGGGGTGTGCCGGTGCACCTGACCGGCTTCGAGGTGCCGTTGACGGCCGAGGTCGCGAGCACGCCGCAGGCCGCTGAGGCGGTGTCGGCGTGAAGGCGCGGCTGGTGTCCACGGCGGCGGACGTGATCTGCCGCGCGATGGCGAACGGTCGGCAGACGCCGGCGGGGATCGCGTGCGATCTGGAGTCGGCGCAGCTGCTCCAGTCGCCGGAGACGGCCGCCGAGCACGAACAGGTGCGGGCGAAGTTCGCTGAGGCGGCGGCTGAGGTTGCTCGGCTGGTGATGGAGCGCGGCGAGCGGATGAAGGTCGAGAACGCCGTGCGCGAGGAGCTGCGTGAGGCGCGGGCCCGCGTCGCCGAGTTGGAGGCGGAGCGGCACTCCACGAACGAGGCCTTGGACGACGCGGTGCAGGCACTGCGCGCGGCCCAGGCCCGGCTCGCGGCGTACGAGCGGCCGGCCGACACCGGTGCGGGCGCGCTGGCGACGGTGCGTCGGCTGCTGCTGGTGCACTACGCGGGCGACCCGAACCCGGCGTTGACGGTGGGTGTGCTGCTGCGCAACGCGCTCGCCGAGCAGCCGGGGACGGTGTTCCGAGCGCAGCACGACTCGATCGTGATGGGCCTCTACACCACGGCCGCGGAGGCCCGCGCGCACTGCGTCGCGGAGGAGCGGCGCACGTGGGCGGCGGGCGCGGCTCCCGTCTTCGACTGGATCGAGGACGAGGAGGACGGCGTCGCCGAGCTGGTCACCGTGACCGAGGACGGCGAGACCGAGACGGTCACCGGCTACGTGGTGACCGCCCTGGAGGTCGCCTCCGCCTACGACGAGGGGGCCGACCAGTGACCGCCCTGGAGTGGCTGCTGTGGCTCGGCAGCATCGGGTTCGTCTGGTTCATCTACTGCGCGTGCGACGCCCCGTCGCTGGTCGCCGTCCTGCTGCGGCTGCGGGGTGGTCGCCGATGATCCCCCGCCCGCTCGGCTGCGACGGCGACGACTGCGACTACGAGACCGGCGGCATCTGGGTGCACGTCGACTGCGAGCTGGCGGCCGCCCCGCGGGGTGCGTCGGAGATCCGGCACCCGTCGATGGCGGCCACCCGCCGGCACCTGGCCGCCCGGCCGCTGCCCGCGCAGCAGGACCGGAGGGCGTGCTGATGGAGACGCTCACCCGCCGCACGCGGCTGCTCGCCGCCATACGGGCGCACGGCCGCCCGGTCACCACGCAGCTCGCCGAGCGGCTGCTCGCCGGGGCGTGGCCGACGTACGGCCGGAACACGGCGCGCAAGGACCTGCGCGGCCTGGCCCGGTCCGGGCTCCTGGCCGCGGTCGACGTCGATGGCCGCCGCATCTACCACCCCATCAGCACGAAGGGCGGTACCGCCTGATGAAGACGACCGCGCGCGCCGGGGCCGTGGTGGCCCCGGCCGCCGGGCCGGTCACCCCGACCGGTCAGCTCATCCTCCAGCACACCGCCCCGCGAGACGTGTGGCTGGACGCCCGCCGCCAAGGCATCGGCAGCAGCGACCTGCCCGCCGTCATGGGCCTCAGCGGCTTTAAGACTCCACTCCACGTCTTCCACGACAAGCTCGGCCGCCTGCCGCACGACGACGAGTTCAGCGAGGCCGCGCACTTCGGCGTCCTGTTTGAGGAACCGCTGGCCCGGGACTGGGCCCGCCGCAACCGGACCGTCGTCGAACCGGTCGGGCTGATCGCCAACGTGGACGAGCCATGGACGATGTGCACCCTCGACCGGCTGTGCACCGAGTGCCCCCTCGACCGCACGCAGCACTCCCTGTGCGCGCTGGAGGTGAAGACCCGCAACGCGTTCATCGCGCACCTGTGGAGGCAGGGCCCGCCGGACGACGTGCTGGCGCAGGTGCTGTGGCAGATCCTCGTGACCGGCCTGGACCACATCCACGTCGTGTGCCTGATCGGCGGTCAGGACTACCGGCAGTACACCGTGCGCCGCGAGGAGCACGTGAAGCTGGTCGCGTACCTCCACGCGGAGGCGTCCCGGCTGTGGCACGACCACATCGTGCCCGGGCGGGCCCCAGCCGCCACGGGCGAAGAGCCGCCGGACGCGCTGATCGACCTGTACGACCGTCTCCACCCGGACCGGGACGGCGTGGTCGTCGTCGACCGCGACCTCGATGCGGTCGACGCCATGACCGAGTACATGGAGGCCTCCGCTCTGGAGAGCGAAGGCCGGCGGCGGAAGAAGGCCGCGAAGGCGAAGCTCCTCGGCGTCCTCGGCGGCGCGCAGGCCGCTGCCCGGCAGGACCGGCCCTTCTTCTCCATCGAGCAGTCCTTCCGCAAGACCCCGGACCTGGCCCGCCTCGCTGAGGAGTTCCCCGAGGCCTACCGCGCGTGCGTGACCGACGTCCCGCACGACCGCATCGCCATCCCCAAGTACGTGCGCGAGGAGTTCACCGCATGACGTCCCTGACCGAGCGTGCCGAGCAGCACGCCGCCGACGCCCCGCCCGCGGTCCCGGCCGCCCCGGCGTACACCGCGCCGCCCGCGGGTGACCCGCTGCCCGAGCTGGACTACGAGGCGAGCGACACCTACCCGTCCCCGGACCTGGTGCCGGTGCACCTGGCGTGGCTGCGGGTCCGCACCGACGTGCGGGCCGTGGCCAAGAGTGACCGGCACATCGAGAACGGCAAGCTGAAGTACCACTTCCGCGGCATCGAGGCGGCGCTCAACGCGTTCGGCCCGGCCACGCTGCGGCACGGGATCACGGTCATGGCCGTCGACATGGCGACGACCTACCGCGACACCAAGTCCAGCCGCGGCAACCCGATGCGGGAGTGCACTGTCGTCGTGACGTGGCAGGTCCTCGGCCCGATGGGCGACAGTCTGCCGCTGCTGAAGTCGGCGGGCGAGTCTCTCGACTCTGGCGACAAGGGCACTGCGAAGGCGCAGTCCCTGGCGCTTCGGGCGCTGCTGTTCAACACCGGGATGATCCCGACCGGCGACCCGGAGCCGGAGGCGGCGCACGTGGAGCGCGGCGAGGCCCCGCAGCGGTCGGCGGCCGACTACCGGGACGAGATCATCAACCCGAAGACGACGCTGGGCCGGCTGGAGCAGATCAGCTACGAGCTGGGCAACGCGCGCCTGCTGCACGTGCTGGTGCAGAACGAGAACGGCGACGAGGAGACCCTCGACGCGCTCGGCAGGCGGCACTACGAGGAGCGCACGCCGAAGCCGCGGGGCGGTGAGGCGTGATGTTCGTCCGCCGCCGCAAGTACTCCGACCTGTACATCCGCTACCAGCTGGCCCTCAAGGCGACCGCCAAGGCCCGCAAGGAGAGCAGCGCCTTCCGCAACGCGGCCGCTACCAGTGCCCGTCAAGTCGCTGAGGCGGACCCCGTTGAGGTCGCCCGCCTTCGGGAGCAGGTCGGTGTGCTGATCGCCGAGCGGAACGCTGAGCGGAAGCGCGCCGACGGCCTCCAGGCCCGCCTGGACGACGCCCTCGGTCTCAACACGTCCGCCATGGCGGAGGGCGCGAAGTGGCAGTCCCGCCGCGAGGACAAGAGGTGGTCGCGGTGATCGAGCGGATCACGGTCGGTGCCGCGTCGCTGACGGGCGCGCTGGTGGCCGGTACGCATCTGGCCCGCTGGTGGGTGCGCCCGGTCCCGTCCGGCCGCCACCGCCGCGCCCGGCGCCCGCAGCGCATCGAGGTGTCCCTCGACAGCCTCCTCGGCCCGCGCCTGCCCGCACCCGTGCCCGGGGCGGTCGCGCCGACCGGCTACCGGCACTGCCCGCCCTGCGGCGGGGACGTCCCGGTCGTCCTCCACCACGGTGCGCACCGCTGCGAGGCCGGCCACCTCACCGTCGACACCCCGGGCGGTGCGGAGTGAGCGCGCCGACCCTGTTCGACCCGGAGCGTCCGGCCGCCACCACGGTGGCCGGGCCCTCCCGGCCCTACGTCATCACCCTGCCCGCCGGCCTTCCGCTGATCAACGCGAACAAGCGGATGCACCAGCGCGACCGCGGCAAGCTCACCGCGACGATCCGGGCCGCCGCCAGGGAGGCCGTGTCCGAGTGCCCCACCCTGCTGGACGCGCTCGCGGCCGCCCGCCCGAGCCCGCTGTTCGAGCGTGCGCACGTCCTCGGGCTGCTCTGCCCGGCGACGAACGGTCGCCGCCGCGACCCCGCCAACTGGTACGGCAGCTTCAAGGCGGCCGTGGACGGGCTGGTCGACGCGGGCATGTTCGAGGACGACGACCACACCCGCGTCCTGGGCCCGGACATGCGCCTCGGCCGCGTGGTGAAGGGCGGGCAGCTGGTCCTCGTCGTGCGCGGCCTGGCGGCCGGCGAGGATCCGCTCGCGTCCGGGCTGCTGCCGTGACCGGCCGCCGCCCGCGCCGGGCCCCGCCCGAGCAGCCGTACGCGCCCGGGACGCACCTCGACTGGCGTGACTCCCGGCACTGGGACTACGAGCACGCCCGCCCCTGCCGCTACTGCGGCGACGACACCCAGCTCCGCGACTCCAAGGGCAGCGCTGCGCACAAGGTGTGCGCGGAGGAGGCCCTCGCCGCCCAGGCCGCCGAGACCGCGGCCGCCTACCGAATGAGAGGAACCTGATGCCCAAGCTCACCCCCGCCGACGTCCCCGCGGTGAAACTCGACTCCGCCGCCGCAGCCCTCGAAGCGTCCATGACCCGCGAGATGCGGCGCGGCCTGTTCGAGAAGCCGGGCCGGACCGTCTTCGCGATCGTCGAACTGACCTCCAAGTCCTACACCGGGCACGCCGAGGACGAGGACAAGGACCCGCAGGTCAAGGTCCGTGTCACCGGCTGCGAGGTCGCCCGCTCCGACGAGGACGCCGCCGCGCTCGCCGACGCCAAGGCGGCGATGTGGAGGGGCCGGCAGATCGACGGAACGCTCGACGAGGTCGGCGAGGGCCCGCAGCGCCCGGACGCCGCCCTGCTGGACGTGACCCGCACGAAGCCCTCCGAGGAGGAGCTGAAGGCCCACCGCGCCCGCCTGGAGGAGAAGCGGCGCGCCGAGTTCGTTCGCTGACCCGGCCGCCCGGGGCCCCACCACGGCGGCCCCGGGCCCGGACCGCCCCACCCAGCACCACAGAGAGAAGAGGCAGTGAGCAACGAGGAGCAGGACACCCGCGCGAGCGGCAGCGTCCCGAACGCCTTCGGGAACGTCCTCGCCTGGACCTGGATGCCGAACATGCCGGCCTCCTTGAAGCGGTCGAACCTGCACACGCTGCTCTACACGCTCCGCGCCATCGCCAACGCGGACGGCACCCTCCGCTACCGCGACACCCGGCGCCCGTTCTCCCTCCAGGCCATCGCCAAGGCCGCGGGTGCCGACCCGAAGGACGCTCGCGACCGCCTGGAGGCCGCGGTCCGAGCCGGGGTCGTCAAGGCGGTCGGGGAGCGCCGCAAGGGCCGCTCCGTGCTGTACGTCCTCGCCCCGATCCCGGCCCCGGACTGGGCTGCTGCGGCCGCCTACCTCGACGGGGTGAAGGCGCTCCGTGAGGACGCCCGGCAGAAGCGGAAGACCGAGCGGAAGGTCGCTCCGTGGGCGGACGAGAAAGGGGGGCGGTCCCCCGAACTCGAATCCACGGAGAAAGGGGGACCGCCCCCCGAACTTGAGGGCATTGACCGAGATTCAGAAAGGGGGACCGCCCCCTACCCGAGAAAGGGGGACCGCCCCCTTACCGGTTGGGGGGACCGCCCCCCTTACACCCCAGGGGGTTACCCATGGGGTTCCCATGACGGGGCTGAGGTCGTTCCTCAACCTCAGGTAGTGGCCGCTCCCGAAGAGCCGTCAGATCACCAGGAACACCCCCACGACACCGCCCCGCCACCAGCGCGGGCCGCGCCGCCGAAGTCGGACCCCGCCGACCACACCACCTGGCCCACCTGCCCCGTGTGCGACCGCCGGATCATGCCCGACCCCCGCCGCCCCGACCGCCGTGTGCACGCCCGCTGCGAGCCCCGCCTCACCGCCGAGAGGACCGCGTCATGACGCCGTACGAGCGCCTCCTCGCCGAGGACGCCCCCAGCCGCCCCGCCCCCGACCGACCCCGCCCCTGGACCGACGAAGACCGAGACGCCCACTGGAACGCCCTCTGCGACGTCGTCGGCACACCAGGCGCCCAACGCCCCACCCGCCCCCAGGAAGCCGCCTAATGCCCTGCCCAACCCCCACCAAGAAGCGATTCGCCACCCAAACCGCCGCCGACCGCGCCGCCCGCCGAGCCACCTTCGCCCTCGACCAAACCCTCCACCCCTACCGGTGCCCCTGCACCTGGTGGCACCTCACCAGCAAACCGCCCACCAGCTGAGCCCTCATCCGGTTCCCCGACCCCACGCGCACAGACAGGAAGTGACCATGAGCTACCCGAGCATCTTCACCACCCCCGGCGTCCGCGCCTTCGCCGAGGAGATCGACACCGAGCGCCAACGGCAGCTGGCCAAGTTCGGCGACCAGCACCACCCCGATGGCACCGGCAACAAGAGCCAGCAGGAGTACGCCGACATGCGCCGCCGCTGGTGCGAGGCCGCGTTCGGCTCCGGCTACGGCACGTGGGCCGACATCCTCGCCGAGGAGGTCGCCGAGGTGGAGGCCGAGCGCGACCCGGCCCGGCTGCGCGCTGAGCTGGTCCAGGTCGCCGCCGTGTGCGCCGCCTGGATCGCCGACATCGACAGCCGACCGGCGCCGTGACCACCGCCACGCACGCCACCTGGCGCGAGCAGGCAGCGTGCGCCGGCCACAACACCAGCCGCTGGTACCCGGCGGGCGGCACCGCGACCGCCGCCGCCCTGGCCATCTGCGCCGGCTGTCCCGTCCGCGCCGAGTGCCTCCACGAAGCCCTCCGCCTGGAGCCGCGGGACGGACGCTTCGGCGTCTGGGGCGGCCTCACCGCCACCGAACGCCGACAGCTCCAGGCCAGCCGAGAGCCGACCGACATGACCGTCTCCGCACTGCGCCGCCTCCTCGACGAGATCGACGCCCAGGGCGGCCCCGACGCCGCCCGCCACGGCCGCCTCAACCTCACCGACACCCCGGAAGGACCCGACGACATGGCCCAGCCCATCCACCAGCTCGCCGACATGCCCGAGCCGGCCCTCGCCGCCGCACCCGCCCCGCCGCCGCGGGGGATCCCCGTCGGCCAGCTGCTGAAGTGGGGCGACCAGCACCAGGACCCCGACGTCCAGGCCCAGGCCGCCCGCGCCCGCGCCGCCCTCACCGGCCTCCGCCAACGGCATGCCGCCGACCAGGAGCTGGCCGCCATCACCAGCGAGACCGCCGAGCTGGAGCAGCGCCTCGCCGAACTCCGCGCCCGCGAGCAGGAGCTGGCCCCGGCGAAGCCGCGGAAGAAGCGGGCCGCGCCGGTGCGGGACTACGACACGCGCGAGGTGCGCGCCTGGGCTGCCGCCAACGGCGTCGACTGCCCGCGGATGGGTCAGCTCCCGAAGCGCGTCCTGGACGCCTGGCGTGCCCGCCCCGAGGCCGCGGACGCGTGAGCACACCAACGGCCGCCCCGCTGCTACCGGGGCGGCCGCCAGCCACATCCCACCACACCACCAGGAGACGACCATGAACGACCGCATCACCGCCACCATCGAGATCGACGCCTACGACCTCGCACTGCCCGACTACGAGGACCTGAAGGCCCGCATCGAGGAGGCCGCCGCCGCGCACAAGGCGACCGTCACCGTCAACGGCCGCCGGTATCCCGAGCCCACCACCATGGCTCAGCCGGGCGGAGAGAACTGATGACCATCAACGTCGTCTACCGCATGCAGTGCTCCGGCCCCTGCCGTCGCTGGCTGTCCATCCCCGACGGCTACGCGCCCGGTGAAGACATCCCTCTGGCCGCACTCGAACCGCAGCCCACCGCCGCCCGCGCCGGAATGTGGCCCGACGAGACCGCCGTCCGCCGTGCCGCGTTCGCGGCCGGGTGGTCCAGCGGCACCTGCCCCGACTGCCGCACCGAAATGCAGGACGCCCCACGCAGGGAGCCCCACCCGACGCAGGCCGACATGGACGCCGCCATGCAGATCCTCGCCAGGGTCGAGGGCAGGAACACCGCCGCCGGGCCGCGGCAGGACGGGGCGCGCCCGTGATCTACCCCCTCGCCCTCGCCACCATCCTCGCCCTCTCCACCGGCTGGTGCTGGGGCCACGCCACCGCCCGCACCCGCCACATCCCCACCCACCAGGAGCAGCACATGTCCGACCGCCTCACCGTCGACACCATCACCAGCGATCAACTCGACGCGCTGATCGCCGAACGCGACGACGCCCGCGAGCAACTACACCTCGTCAGCGGCATGCGCCAGCGGAACCTGGATGCCGCAGCCGTAGCCATTCAGCGCGCCGAGCAGGCCGAAGCCGAGCGGGATGGCGCCTACCGCGAGCGCGCCCAACTCATCGCCTGGCTCGCCGCTCTCCACCCCGACCACGCCGTCCTGGCCCCGGCCCTCGACATCGACGATGAAGACGGCTGGCACCTGCTGTTCCTCACCGTCGCCGGACGCCAGCTCTCCTGGCACATCGCGCCCCGGGATGTCGAACTGTTCCAGCACGTTCAGCGCGTCGACCCCGCGGACCCGCGCGCGCAGTGGGACGGCCACACCACCGCCGAGAAGTACCAGCGGATCGCCGCCCTGTCCCGCCGCTGACCACGACGCAGGGGCGCGCCGACGATCTCCCCAGACCAGGCGCGCCCCCAGGTGGACTCACCGTACCGCCCCGCACGCCCCCAGGAGCACACGATGACCACCACCCCGCACCAGCACCTCCAGACCGTCATCGACCACTGGCACCTCCTCACCGACATGCTCGACACCCACGTCGCCGCACCCTGGCCCCCCGCCGGCCGGATGAGCGACTACCTCGCCGCCCTCGACCTCGCCGACGCCCAGCACGTCGCCCGCGCCCGCACCGGCCGGGACGAGCTGGAGGTCCCCAACGGCGGCGCCCCGCTCAACCTGACCGCGCTGGACGCGATCCGCACCACCGAACTCGCACTCATCGGCACCGCCGACTGGCTCGCCTCCGTCGCCCAGCGGCCCGCCGTCACCGTCACAACCCGGCAGGGCTGGACCGACGAACTCCACCGCCAGGCCGTCATGCTCGCCGCCCGGGACGCCGCCGACCCGCGACGCTGGTCCTGGACCGCGACCGCCACCCGCACACCGGTGCACGCCGCGGTGTGGCTCCAGCAGCGCCTCGCCAGCGTGCCCGGCCCGTTCCGGCCCCTCACCGTCCAGCAACACGACCGCATCGCCCACGTCGCCACGGAGGCCGGCACCCGCGTCGGCCTCGCCCTCGCGATCCTCCGCCGCCGCACCGCGGTGCCGTACCCCTGCCCCCACTGCCGCGCCCGCGAGGTCGTCGTCCTCGGCGCGGACGGGGCGGCCCCGGTCGTGCTGTGCGAGGCCTGCGAACGCACCTGGACCGGACAGGGCGCAGCCGCCTGAAACGCAAGAGGCCCGCCGACCGCAGGGGCAGTCGGCGGGCCGAACACCGGTAGGGTGGTGTTCTTGCGGATTCAGACGGTACGCCCCACTCCAACGGGCGTCCAGAGGCCTGCGGCTACTCCTCGACGCCCGGCTTCCCCTTCAGGTCCGAACGCCACCCGGGACGTGTGACTCGCGTGCGGAAGTACGGCGCAGCAAGCCGGTAGTCGACAGCGTTGGAGCTGCCGATCTTCGCGACGGGCGGGAAGTCCGGATCATCACGCGCGATCTTCGACAGGCGCTGATGCGAGATCGTCTCCACGATCCCGTCGGCGACGAGTCTGCGCGCAAGCTCTCGGAACGACACCATGTCCGGCCCTCCTTCGGCATCGGCCACGGGCACCATCCTGTCTGACCTTGTTGCCACGTGGCAACAAGGTCGCTACTTTGAACCTGGCAACA
Organism: Streptomyces sp. MS06; assembly: GCF_047200655.1. Lineage (NCBI taxonomy): Bacteria > Bacillati > Actinomycetota > Actinomycetes > Kitasatosporales > Streptomycetaceae > Streptomyces > Streptomyces sp. MS06. The sequence continues at coordinate 20,833 of NZ_JBJZOJ010000014.1, read as the reverse complement.
ACAAAGCCCCGGCCCATGGAGCGGCAACTCCGGGCCGGGGCGGACCTACCCGCAACCGTGACGAAGGAGCAGGCCCTGATGGGACACCGTACCCAGCCGCCCGACCACCAGCCCAGCCCCCGCGACCGCGTCGCCGCCCTCCACCGCCAGGCCGCCGCCGACTACGCCGCCGCCCAACAGCCCGGACAGCAGGCCGCCGCCCGCCTCCAACTCGCCCAGGCCCGGGCCCACGGCAACGAGCAGGCGGCCAGCCGGTGAAAATCCGCAACCCCTTCGCCAGCGGCCGCGACCGCGAACTCGCCGCCACCCGTTACGCCGACCGCGAGTCCGCCACCGACCGCGCCGCCCGCCTCCGCCGCGAACGCCACCGCACCCGCGTCCACCGCGACGGCGACAACGCCGGACAGCCCTTCCCCCGCCGCCTCTTCCGCGACTGACCACCAGACCAGCCGGCCCCGCGCACAACCCCCAGCGCGAGGCCGGCCACCACGCCCCCGGAGAAACCCGTGAAGACCACCCGCACCGAGCTGGTGCCCCACACCATCGACGGCAAGACCCGCCTCGTCCCCATCACCGTGCCCGTACCCGCGCCCCCCCGCGACTGGGACCGCATCATCCTCACCGGCGTCACCACCACCGCCGCCCTCGTCGTCGCCGCCTCCGTCACCTGGTCCACCGCCAGCATCGGCGACCTCCTCACCCGCATCGTCATCGCCCCCGCCGCCTACGGCGCAGCCGCCGTCTTCGACCTCGCATGGATCGCCTGCATGGCCGTCGAATGGCTCGCCCGCTACGACCGCCAGCAGGCCGCCCTCCCACGCCGCATGGGCCACTCCGCCCTCGCCGTCGCCATGCTCGCCGTCGCCGCACACGGCTACCTCCTCGGACACCTCGTCATCGGCATCGTCGGCGCCGTCGTCTCCGGCCTCGCCAAGAGCCTGTGGACCGTCGTCCTCCACCACCAGGCCCCGCCCCTCGACGACCGCACCCGCGCCTGGATCGAGCAGGAACTCGCCGACGCCGGCGCCAGCCTCGCCCTCATCCCCGCCCGGCGCCGCGTGCAGCGCGCGCACGCCCTCGTCGCCGCCGAACGGGCCGCACTGCCCAGTCCGGACCAGTCCGGACAGGACGCCGACGATCCGGACGCCACCCCGGAGCCGGCCACGGCCGGGCCCATGACCATCAAGGACGCAGTCCGGACCGCCCTGGACTCCGGAATCCGCGAGCCGGACAAAGTGCTCACGTACGTCCGCAAGGTCGCCGACGCCAACGCCCGCGAGGACACCGTCGCCCGCTACATCCGGCTGGCCGGCTGATGGGCGCGCAGCCGCCACCCGGCGGTGACGAGCTGCGCGCACGCCACCACCTTCGCCGCCTCCACGCCCGCCCCCTCGGCCACCAGGACCCCGCCATGCACGACCCCGAGCCCCGACTCGTCACACCCACCCGCGTCATCCCCGCCGGCACCCCGCTGCCCGCCCGGCCGCCCGAGCCCGACGAGGCCCCACCCTGGCGCACACCGCCCCAGCCGCAGCCTGCCGCGCCCACCCCGGACCCCGGACCCGTCGACGTCCGCCACACCCACGAGATCGTGCTGACCTGGCCGGACACCGATCCGGACCCCACGCCACCCCTCTGGGCACGCCTCTGGGACCGCCTCACCACCTGGCGCATGCTCGCCGCCATCCTCGCCGCCCTCACCCCCTGGGCCGGCGGCCACAGCCCCGTCGGCCTCTGGGCCCACACCCTCCACCAGGCCCGCACCGAAGCCAGCATCGGAGCCGCCTACGTCATCGCCACAGTCGCCGTCCTCACCACGTGGACGCTCGACCGGCGTACCAGCCGAGTCGTGCCCCGCTTCCTCCTCGTCACCGCCCTCCTCGGCACCCTCGGCGTCCTCAACTGGTGGGACCCGATCCTGCTGCTCACCGGAGTCACCCGATGACCGCCACGACCACGCTCACCCTGGGCGGCCTCCTCCTCGCCCTGATCATCCTCACCTGCAACCTCCACCCCTGGTGGACCGGCGGCCGGGAACCAAAGCAACTCGCCGCATTCGGGAAAGGCTTCGGCGCCTCCGCCTGCGCAGCCGCCTGCCCCGGCGGCCTCCTCGGCTGGGCACACACCCGCTCCGGCACCCTCGGCAACGGCGCAGGCGAGAAGACCGGCCAAGCTCTCACCGGCACCCGCCCGGCCGCCGCCCTCACCCCCGGCCAACTCGTCGGCCTCGGCACCACCGGCGCGATCATCGTCACCATCGCCATCACCCTCACCGTCCTCGCCTACAAGCAGGCCGGGAAGAAGGACCGCCGCCGGATCATCGGCGGCGCCTACGTCGGCTCCGTCCTGCTACTCACCGCAGGCGTAGCCGGCGCCCTGCACTGGCTCCCCAGCGCTCTCAACGGCGTCGGCGACGCCGTGGCAGGGCTCTTCGAGGGAGCAGGTGTCCTGTGAGCCGACTCGCCCGCCCCGCCACCCGCCTCGCCGCCGGCTCCCGCACACTCGCCCACCGTCTCGGCGCCCGCACCGCCGCATGGATCGCCCGCGGACGCCGCACAGACCTCACCGGCTGGCGCGCCGCCCTCGGCTGCTGGACCCGCCTCGGCCTGGTCCTCCTCGGCCTCTACGCCCTGTGGCGCATCGTCCGCGCCGTCCCCCAACTGATGTGGCTACTCACCGCCTGCTGGACGTTCGCCGCCTGGCGAGCCGGACGCCCGACCCCCGCAGAGCCCGCCGCCGAAGAGCCCGCAGCGCAGCCGGACGGCACCGCGATCCGCGCCCTGCTCCTGGACCTCATGGGCGACCGCTCCGGCGTGCACCTGCGTACCGTCCTCGCCCACCTCCAGGCGCAGGGGCAGTGGGAGGGCCGCACAGTCACCGACATGCGCACCCGCCTGGAACAGCTGGGGGTGCCCGTGCACCGCGGCGTGAAGGTGGCCGGCGTGCCGACCTGGGGGGTGCGCCGCAGAGACCTGCACGCCCCTTCCCCGACCGCGGCCGAGGAGGCGTCTACCGGCCCATCTACCGCCGCCTGACCTGCACGTCTACCCGCCCATCTACCGCCCGTCTACCAGCCCATCTACCGCAGTTGTCACACCCAGAGAGGACCATCACGCTCATGACCCGCCAGCTCCCGCACGCCCCGTACATCACCGCCATCGAGACCGCGCTCACCGAGGCCCAGCTGACGCCCGAACAGGCCGACGCCTTCGTGGAGGACTCCTACGACGTGCCCCACCTCCGCGGCGTCATCACCCTCACCCCCGAAACGTCCGGCATCCCCGCGGACCGGTACCCGCACGGGCTGATCCTCGTATGGGACTGGCACACCGGCCGCGACGACGACCACGACCGCGGCCCCGCCTGGCAGTGGGCCCGCCTCCGCGAGGACGGCTCCTGCACCTGGCCGCACGAGACGCTGCCGGTCCCCGGCTGGGTCGCCCCGCCGATGCTCGCCGCCGCAGCCGCCACCCTCGCCCACACCGGCACCGCAACCCCGATGGGCAGCTTGTGGCGCCAGCGTGCCCGCACCGAGCAGGCCTGCGAGGCGTGGGCCCAGGACGCCCTGTAGTTGCGCATCGGACGATCACCAGGCATCCTGGCCCCACGCCCGGCATGCCCGGACACAGAAGCCCCGCCACCGCGGGGCTTTCTCATGTGAGGCCGATCAGGCGTCAGGCCGGCGGTTCTTCCGCCCGCCCCACTCCGCGGCCAACCCGCCCAAGATCAAGGCCGTGCCCACGATCACACCCGGCCACCACGTGATCAGACGACACCCGATCACCAGCACGATCCCCGCCACCACAACGCCCAACGGCGTATCCACCCGCGGCACAAGCCACCCCCAGTCGACACCCCCGGACCACCCGGACCGAGACGACACACGGTAGAGCGGGAGGACCCGATGCCCAAGCCCCGCTGGCGCATCTGCCCCGTCCCCGGCTGCCCCGAGTACACCCAGGGCGGACGCTGCCCCCAGCACCGCCGACAGGCCGAACAGCAGCGCGGCAGCGCACGACAACGCGGCTACGGCCGACAACACGAACAGCGCTTCCGGCCCGCAGTCCTCGCCCGCGACCCCATCTGCACCCTGTGCGGCCGGGCCCCCAGCGTGCACGCCGACCACCATCCCCTCAGCCGACGCGAACTCGCCGCCCAAGGGCTCGACCCCGACGACCCGCAGCATGGACGCGGACTCTGCGGGCCCTGCCACAGCAGGGAGACCGCCCGACACCAGCCCGGCGGCTGGAACCAGTAAGGCGCGGGCCCACGCTGCTGGACGACGACGATGCGCTGGACGAGCGAGCCGATCGAGCGACATCGATCCCTTCACTGATCGTTCGCCGAGCCAGCGCGACGCAGCGCCACCGAACCAAGAGCGACGATCAACAAACCGTCACCATCAGTGATGATCACCAGGGGGAGGACCCCTTGATCACGATCACGCCCGGACCGCCGGGGAGGTGGCTGGGAAGTCAGCCGGGTTCAGAGGCCCGCTGATCATGCTCCGCTGTCACGCAAGGTGATGGCACGACGCTGCGCAATGCGGCCAACTGGAGTGATCAACATGCCGAAGGGTGGAGCACGCACCCGTTCCGGACCGGCCCCCGACCCCGATGCGCTCCGCCGCGAGCGGGATGCCGGCGAGTGGACGGTCCTGCCCGCCGAGGGCCGCCAGGGCGCAACGCCCGACTGGCCGCTGACCGAGGAGGCCGACCGCGAGGCCGAGCTGTGGGAGCGGCTGTGGAGGATGCCGCAGGCGCTGATGTGGGAGCGCTACGGGCAGGAGCTGGAGGTGGCGCTGTACGTGCGTCGGCTGGCGGAGGCGGAGGCCCGCGGATCGTCGGTGGCGCTGTCGACGCTGGTACGGCAGATGGCCGACTCGCTGGGCCTGTCCACCCCGGGGATGCGCGCCAACCGGTGGCGTGTCGATCGGCCCCGGGAAGGTGAGGACGCGCCGGTGAGCGCCGACCCGGCGGCGGCCACGGTGTATGACGCCCGGGCCCGGATCAGGGCGGCCGCCGGTGGTAGCGGCTGACGACGGGACCCGCTCGCTCGACTTCCCCACGCTGTTCATCGCCCCGACGTGGATCGCCCGGCACTGCAAGCTGCAGGCTGTCGGTAGCGTCGATCCGGCGCCCCGACCGTTCGAGATGTACGACTGGCAGCTGCGGATCACAGCGAACCTGTACCGAGTGCGGCCTGAGGCCCAACTGGGTCAGCTGTCGACGGCGTTCCACTACCGCCGCGTCCAGGCGGTGGCGCCGCAGAAGTCCGGCAAGGGCCCCTGGGCGGCATCCGTCGTCGCCGCGGAGGGCGTGGGCCCGGTTCTGTTCGCTGGCTGGGCGCGCGGCGGGGAGCGGTACCGCTGTGCGGATCATCGGTGCGGTTGCGGCTGGGTGTACGAGTACGAGCCGGGCGAGCCGATGGGCCGGCCGTGGAACAAGCCGCTGATCCAGATCACGGCGACGTCTGAGGACCAGACCGACAACACGTACCGGCCGCTGCAGGAGATGATCCGCAACGGGCCGTTGTCGGAGATCATGCGGGTGGGTGAGCAGTTCATCCGGCTGCCGAACGACGGCCGGATCGACGTCGTTACGGCCAGTGCGCAGTCCCGGCTGGGCAATCCGATCACCTTCGCCGTGCAGGACGAGACGGGCATCTGGACCGACGGCAACGGCATGACGAAGGTCGCGACCACGCAGCGGCGTGGCCTGGCGGGTATGTCCGGTCGGTCGTTGGAGCAGTCGAACGCCTGGGACCCCACAGAGAACTCCGTCGCGCAGAAGACCGCGGAGACCAAGGTCAAGGACGTGTACCGGTATCACCGGCTGCCGCCCAAGGGCCTGGACTACGCGAAGAAGAGCGAGCGGCGGAAGATCCACGCCGTGGTGTACCAGGGCAGCCACCACGTCGATCTGGACTCCATCGAGGGCGAGGCCTCGGAGCTGATGGAGAAGGAGCCAGCCGAGGCCGAGCGGTTCTACGGCAACCGCATCACGGCCGGGATGGGCACCTGGCTGCAGCAGGATCGCTGGGACGCCCGCCTCGCCGTGCAGGAGGTGCCGGAGGGGGCGGCCGTCGCGCTGGGCTTCGACGGCAGTGACGTGGACGACTGGACCGGTATCCGGGCGGAGACGCTGGACGGCTACCAGTTCACGCCGACGTACGGGCCCGACAGCCGGCCCTGCATCTGGGATCCGGAGGACTGGGACGGTCAGGTACCGCGGCTCGAGGTCGACGCCGCCGTGGACGAGCTGTTCGAGCGGTTCACCGTGGTCCGCATGTACGGCGATCCGCCGTACTGGACGAGCGAGATGGCGGCCTGGCAGGCCCGGCACGGCGAGAAGCGGGTCATCGAGTGGCAGACCTACCGGGTGGCGCAGATGCACGCGGCGTGCGAGCAGCTGCTCACGGACGTCACGAAGAAGGACACGACGTTCCGGCACGACGGCTGTGAGACAACGTCGATCCACGTCCGCAACGCGCGTAAGGCGGCCCGGCCGGCGAAGCGTTACGTCCTGCGGAAGGCGACGCACACGCAGAAGATCGATCTGGCCGTGGTCTCCGTCCTCGCGCATGAGGCGGCGTGCGATGCGATCGCTGCGGGCCAGGCTGCGCCGCCGCCGAAGTACTACGCCTACACGGCTTGAGGAGAGGGGGCGAGTGTGGCTACGGAGGAGCAGGCCCGGCGCCTGGTGGACGTGCTCGCCGCGGAGCTGACGGCCCGGTCGGGCACGGTCCTGAAGCACGACCGCTACTACCGGGGCAAACACCCGCTGAAGTTCGCGTCCGAGGAGTTCCGCAAGTACTGCGCGGACCGGTACGAGGGTTTCTCGGACAACTGGACGCAGCCGGTCGCCGACAGCCCGGTGGAGCGGCTGACCGTCACCGGTGTGCAGGTGCCCGGCGAGGACCGGGCGGACAGTGACCTGTGGCAGGTGTGGCAGCGCAACGGCCTGGACGCCGACAGCCAGCTGGGGTTCCTCGGCGCGGGCAACGCCGCCCGCGCGTTCGTGCTGGTGTGGGGCAACCCGGCCGACGAGGAGACGCCGGAGGTCACCTTCGAGGACGCCTCGTCGGCCGTGGTCCAGTACCAGCCCGGCTCCCGCCGGCGGCGGCGGGCGGCGCTGAAGTCGTGGCAGGACGGGCACCGCGAGTTCGCGACGCTGTACCTGCCGGACGAGGTATGGAAGTTCGAGCGGCCGCTGTCCGCCGGGGACCAGAAATCGCCGCAGATGGCTGAGGCCGACGTCGTGGTGGAGTCCTGGACGCCGCGGGAGATGGGCCGGGAGCCGAACCCCCAGCCGAACCCCATGGGTGTGGTGCCGATGGTGGAGCTGCCCAACAGGCCCCTGCTGGCCTCCGACCCGGTGTCGGACGTGTCCGGCGTGATCGCGATGCAGGACGCGATCAACCTGCTGTGGGCGATGCTGTTCACGAACGCGGACTACGCCTCGCTGACGCAGCGCATCATCACCGGCGCGGAGATCCCGAAGGTGCCGATCCTGGACGCGACCGGGCAGAAGGTCGGCGAGCGGCCCATCGACCTGAAGAAGTTCGTCACCGACCGCATCCTGTGGCTGGAGAACCCAGAAGCGAAGGCGGACTCCTGGCCAGCGGCGCAGCTCACGGCCTACACCGAGGTGATCGAAGTCTGCGTGGGCCATATCGCCGCGCAGACCCGCACCCCGCAGCACTACCTGATCGGCCGCATGGCGAACCTCTCCGGGGACGCGCTGATCGCGGCGGAGACGGGCCTGGTGAAGCGGGTCGAGGAGAAGCAGCTGTGGTTCGGGCAGGCGCTGCGTGAGGTGTTCCAGCTGGTGTGTCTGGCCCGCGGGGAGGACGCCAAGGGCCGGGCGCTCGCCGGGGGCACGGTGCTGTGGAAGGACCCGCAGTCCCGCAACCTCGCCCAGCTGACGGACAGCCTGCTGAAGCTGAAGCAGATCGGGTTCCCGTTCGAGTGGCTGGCCGGCCGGTTCGGGCTGACGCCGCCGGAGGTCGCCCAGCTGATGGAGATGCGGGCCCGGGAGGCCGAGCTGGACCCGGTGTCCGCTCTCATGAACAGCGGGCCCGGCCCGGGCGCGCCGGGCCCGGCTCCGTCGCCGCCTGCCAGTAGTGGGCAGCCGTGACCGAGCCCCTGGTCCTGGCGCAGCGGTACGCCGGCCGTCAGCGCAGGCTCGCGGTCACCGCGGTGGCGGCCGCGTTGCGCGAGTGGCGGTCGCTGGACTCGGCGGACCTGCGCGCGTCGTGGGCCGTGGTGGGGCCGCGTCTGTTCACCGTCCTCAGTGCCGCGCAGCTCTCGGCTGCTACCGGTGCCGACGACTACGTCACCGCGGCGGCGGCCTCGCAGGGCGCCGCACCGCAGCCGGACGCTGCCACCGTGGACGCGGCCGCGTTCTCCGGTGTCGCCGCGGACGGGCGCCCGCTGGACACGCTGCTGTCGCGGCCTCTCGTCATGACCTACCGGGCGCTCGCGCAGGGGCACTCCGTCGCCGAGTCGCTCGGCGCGGGCCAGAACCTGCTGGGCACCATCGTGCGATCGGAGGTCGCCGACGCGGGCCGCCAGGCCGTCGGGGTGGCCATGACGGGCCTGCGCACGATCCAGGGATACGTGCGGGTGGTGCAGCCCCCGGCGTGCTCGCGCTGCATCATCCTCGCCGGCCGCGAGTACGGCTGGAATGCGGGTTTTCAGCGGCATCCGCGCTGCGACTGCATCCATCTGCCGACCACGCTGGTCGCCCGCCGTCAGCACCGCGGCGGCCTGCACGGCGACAGCTTCTCCCCGCACACCGCGCCGGGCGGTACCGCCCGCGGCTTCGTCAGCCCGCGCGCCTACTTCGACAGCCTGTCGACGACGGAGCAGGACCGTGTCTTCACGCAGGCCGGAGCCCGGGCCATCCGCCAGGGCGCCGACATGAGCCAGATCGTCAACGCCCGCCGCGGCATGCACACCACGACCGCCTACGGGCGGCGCGTGGCCGCAACACGGGAAGGCACCACGCGGCGGGGCTCCTTCTACCGCTCGGAGAGGGCGCGCACCGAGCAGCGCACCGGCACCCGGTTCGCCCGCTCCCGCAGCGAAGTGGGCCGCCTGCCCACCTTCCACCTGCGCTCTCCCCGGCTGCTGCCCGAGGAGATCTACCGCCTGGCCGAAGACCGCGAGGACGCCATCCGCATGCTGCGCCGCTTCGGCTACCTGACCTGACCCGGACGCAACGCCCGGGCCCGACTTCCGCAATGGGAGACGCATCACCATGACCGCATCCACCCTGCCCGTACACCCCGTCACCGGCCGCACCGCGCTGGGCTGGCGCAAGCCGCGCCCCGGCGAGGACGAGGCCGGCCTGTATCCGGTGTGGCCGATCCTCGGCGCCGCCGACGACGATGACGACGGGGACGGCCAGGACGGCGACGGCGACGCAGGAGACGACGCCGACGACGACCAGGGCGACGACGCGGGCGACACCGACGGCGGCGACGGCGACGGCCAGGACGACGACGCCGACCCGGAAGGCGCCGACCAACTCGGCGACCCCGGCAAGAAGGCGCTCGCCTCCATGAAGGACAAGCTCCGCAAGGAGCGCGAGCGGCGCAAGGCCGCCGAGGGCGAACGCGACAAGCTCAAGGGCTCCGGCGACGCCGACGACCCCGAGCGCATCCGCAACGAGGCGACCCAGGCCGCCACCGCCCGCGCGAACGCCCGCATCGTCCGCTCGGAAATCCGAGCCGCCGCCGCGGGCAAGCTCACCAACCCACGCGACGCCCTCCACTTCCTCGACGTGTCCCAGTTCGAGGTCGACGAGGACGGCCAGGTCGACGAGGACGAGATCGCCGACGCGATCGACGACCTCCTCAAGGAACGCCCCTACCTGGGCGCCGCCGCAAAGGGGCAGTCCAGGTTCCAGGGGACCGGGGACGGCGGCGCCCGCAAGGGCACCGGCGGGCCCAAGCAGCTCACCGAGCAGCAAGTGAAGAAAATGACGCCCGAGCAGATCGACGAGGCTCACCGCAAGGGTCAGCTCCGCGACTACCTCGGCGGATAGCCACCCGAGAGGAAACCGATGTCCATCAAGCGTTTCCGGCCGGAGATTTGGTCCGCCAAGCTCCTGGTCGCGCTCCGTAAGCAGCTGGTGTACGCAGGCCCCGGCATGGTCAACCGCGACTACGAGGGCGAGATCCAGGACGCGGGCGACACCGTCCGCATCACCTCGATCTCCCGGCCGACGATCGGCACCTACGACCCCAACTCCACGGTCATCACGCCGGAGGAGCTCAACGACGCGCAGCGCACCCTGGTCGTCGACCAGTCCAAGTACTGGGCGTTCAAGGTCGACGACGTCGACAAGCGGCAGGCCCGGGGCGACGTAATGCCGCAGGCGATGAGCGAGGCGTCCTACGCACTGGCGGACGTCGTCGACCAGTACGTGGCCAGCCTGTACACGCAGGCGCAGGCCGCGAACCAGCTCGGCACCATCAGCGTGCCGACCGGGAACCCGGAGTACTTCTACTCGAAGATCGTCGTCCCGCTGAAGGTCGCCCTGGACGACGCCAACGTGCCCCGCCAGGGCCGTTGGATGGTCGTGCCGTCGTGGCTGGAGGGTCGGGCCCTGCTGGACCCGAACTTCATCAACGCGGAGAAGGCCGCCGACTCCGGTGCCGCCCTGCGTAACGGGTTCATCGGCCGCGCTGGCGGATTCGACATCTACATGTCGAACAACTGCCCCAACCCGACCGGCGACGACTACGTGGTCACCGCCGGCAACAACACGGCGATCAGCTTTGCCGAGCAGATCAACAAGACCGAGGCCTACCGCCCGGAGTCGTCCTTCTCGGATGCGGTGAAGGGCCTGGCGCTGTACGGCGCGAAGGTCGTCCGCCCCGAGGCGCTGGCCACGGCCATCGCGTCGCAGACCTGATCAGGAGGGCCACACCCCATGGCACGCACCGCAGTCGCGTACAGCGACCTCGTCCCCAACAGCAACCTCGCCGACCCGGCCGGCACCGCGGTCACCGCGGGGGCCGGCAACGGCGGGCAGGTCTCCGACGCCTTCCCGGAGCTGACCGTGCTGCGCGTCGTCAACGGCGCCACCGCCGGCACGGTCACCGTGCTGGCCGGTGAGCTGCCGCTGGCGATCGCCTCCGGCCAGGGCGACCTGGCCGTCTCGGTCGGCTCGTCGGCCACCGAATGGGTCGGCCCGGTGGAGTCCGGCCGCTTCCTGCAGAGCGACGGCAGTCTGATCTTCGAGACCGATCAGGCCATGACCGTCACCGCCTTCAAGGTCCCGAGGAACACCTGACATGGCCGAGACGATCTACCTCCTCGGCGAGGGCGGCGGCATCCACGCCATGGACCTGCCGCTGCCCGAGCCGATCCAGGAGCGCCTGACCAAGGGCATGCTGCGCCGCGTCAACAAGGACGGCAGCCCCTACACCGAGAAGCCGGCCGGACCGGCCCTGGGCACGCCGCCCGGGCCCGGCGAGCAGCCGCCCGGGCTGCCGACCGCCGAGCCGGCGAAGAACGCGCCGAAGGCGGAGTGGGTGGGCTGGGCCGTCGTCCAGGGAGCCGACGCCGAGCAGGCGGACGGCATGACCAAGGCCGACCTCATCGAGACGTACGGCACCCCCAGCAGCTGAGACGGGAGGGCACCGCCCATGGCTCTTCCCTCCCTGGCGACGCTCGCTGACTCCGTCACCTACGGCTACAGCCTGCCCGCCGACTCCGCTACGACCCTGCTCGCCCGCGCGTCGGTCAGGATCCGGCGCGCGGCCGGCCAGCCCATCACCCCCAGCACCGTCACCGTGCAGCTGCCCGTGCACAGCATCTGCCTGGAGCTGCCGGCGCCGCCGGTCATCTCGGTCACCGACGTCCAGGCCGTCGCCTCGGACGGGACGACGAGTGCGCTGACGGGCTGGTGGTGGGACGGCGTACACCTGCGCCTCGCCGACGACTGCGACATCACCCGGGTGCAGGTCACCTACGAGCGAGGCTGGGACACGCTCCCCGACGGCATTGTGGAACTGACCTGCCAGGTCGCCAACCGGCTGGCCAACACCCCGGTCGGCATGGACGCCGGGATCCGGGAACGGGCCATCGACGACTTCCGTGAGACGTATGCGGCCGAGTCCGTCCAGGCCGCCGGGGACCTCCTGCCCGGCGAACTCACCGCGCTGCAGCGCGACCTCGGCGAGCGCTGCGTCTGGGTGGTGGGACTGTGATCGGCCTGGACGCGTTCCTCGCCCGCGGCCGGGCCGCCGCCGAGGAGCTGATGCTCGACACCATCACCCTGTACCGGCCGGGAGCTGACGTCTTCGACCGGGACACCGGGCAGACCGTGCCGGGCCCGCCCGCGGTGATCTTCTACACCGGCCCGGCCCGGGTGCGGCCGGCCCAGCTGGCCGTGTCCCAGGTGCAGGCCGGGGAGCAGGAGCTGCACCTGCGTCAGTACCGGATCACCCTCCCTTACGGGACGCAGCTGCCCGACTCGGGGGAGCGGCCGGCCGCGGGCGACGTCGCGGACGTCAACGCGTCCCCGAACCCGCGGCTGGTGGGCGTGCGGCTGTGGGTGCAGGGGGCCCAGTACAGCGCCACCGCGACGGCGTGGCGGATCATCGCAGAGGAGCGGTCATGAGCGTGGATGTGAGTCAGGTGCAGCGCCTGTCTCGGGACCTGTACCGGGCGGGCCCCCAGGTGCAGGTGCGGGTGCGGGCGGTGGTGGAGCGCGGCGCGGTGAACGTCAAGCGGGACTGGCGGGCGAACGCCGCGGCGAGCGCCGGACGGCACGCGCGTCTGTATCCGGCGTCGATCTCCTACGACATGCGGCACTACACGGGCGGCGCGATCGCGGAGATCGGGCCCGACAAGGGCCGCCCGCAGGGTGCGCTGGGCAACCTGCTGGAGTACGGGTCCAGCCGGAACCCGCCGCACATGGACGGGGCCCGGGCCCTCGCCGCGGAGGCGCCCCGGCTCGCGGAGCAGATCGCGGCCGCGGTCGGCCGCCAGGTGCTGTCATGACCGCCCCCGCGGTGCTGCCCCACCGCGACGCCGTGGTGGCCGCCCTCGAGGACGCGGGCCTGACCGTCGGCCTGGGCGTGGCGCCGTCCCCGGTGCCCGGGTCGGGCATGTACGCGGTGGTACACATGGGCCCGGGCCGGTCGGTGTCGGAGTCCCTCGCCGATGTCCGCACGGATTTCGACGGGCTGATGCAGGTGACCGCGATCGGCCCGGATCAGGAGCGCTGCCTGTGGGTGGCCGACCAGGTCCGTGCCGCCATGGCGGCGCCGCTCACGGTGTCCGGCCGGGCCGGGTTCCGTCCGGAGGAGTTGGGCGGGCCTCCGGCCGTCCGGGACGACGACGTGTCCCCGCCGGTCTGGTTCGCGCCGATCCAGTTCATGATCCGATCCACCAGCTAGGAGGCTCCTCGTGGCCACTCTCACCGTCCAGGCCATCACCGCCGACGGCCTGGAACCCGTCTACACCGCGGCGGCCGCCGGCGGCGACAAACTCAAGCCGGGCGCGAACACGTTCCTGCACGTCGTCAACGGGGGCGCGTCGCCGATCACGGTGACCGCGGCGACACCCGGGAACTACTACGGGTCCGTCGCGAACCCGGACTTGACCGTGACCGTGGGCGCGTCGGGCGAGCAGATGATCCCGATCCCCGTGACCCCGTTCGCGGACGCCTCCGACTCGGGCCTGGCGTCGATCTCGTACAGCGACACCACCAGCGTGACCGTTGCCGCACTGCGCGTCTGACCAGCCCACCCACCCCATGCTCGCCCCGCCCTGACGGGGCTTTCTCTATGCCCTCAAGGGAGGACACGTCATGTCCGACGTGATCAACGACGGAAAGACCAGGGTTTACTGGGTCTCCGCGATCGCCGACATCTCCGCGCCGACCGTCGCCGAACTCGACGCCGGCAGCGACTTCACGCTGCGCATCACGCCCGACGGCCTCGGCATCCCGGCCGAGACCGCCGACGTCGACAACAGCTCGCTGGGCTCGACGTTCACGACCATGCGGGCCGGCCGACGCTCCTTCAGCCCGGAGGTCACGTTCAAGCGGGGCGACACCGCGGGCGACGACCTGCCGTGGTCGACGCTCACCTACCAGACGCAGGGCTACCTGGTCGTCCGCCGCGTCCTCGCCTACACCACCGCCTGGACCGCCGGGCAGGAGGTGGAGGTGTACCCGGTCGAGTGCGGCGAGCGGAACAGCATCCCGCCGGCGCCGAACGAGGTCGCCAAGTTCACGTCGCCGATGAAGCTCCGCGCCGAGCCGGACACGTCCGCGGTGGTCGCCTGATGCCCGACATCAAGGACATCCTCAAGAAAGCGAAGCCGCGCGAGCACACGGTGCGGATCTGCCTGGCCGGGGATGTGGCCGCCGAGGTGGAGCGGCTGGAGGCTGAGCTGCGGGCCGTGTCGGAGTGGACGCCGACCAGCATTGCCGACCAGCACCCGGGCGTGGAGATCGCCAAGAAGATCTCGGCCGCCCGCGAGAAGATGCGCGCCGCCGAGGTGGAGTTCACGTTCCGCGCGCTCGGCCGGCTGGCCTGGTCCGACCTGGTGGCGCAGCACCCCAGCGAGGACCAGGACCAGGCGTGGGACGCCGAGACCCTCGCCCCGGCGCTGGTGGCCGCCTCCGCCGTCGACCCGGTCATGACCCCGGAGCAGGTGGACGCCCTGTTCGAGCGCCTCAACAACGGGCAGCGCGACGAACTGATCGGCGCCGCCTGGGCTGTGAACGGCGAGGCGACCTCCGTCCCTTTCTCGCTGGCCGCCTCCGCGATCCTCGCCTCCCACACCGGCGAGAAGTAGAGACCGCGCGCGCTTGGGGCGTCCCGCGCAGCATCTTCCTGGGCCGGCCGTGGCCGGGCCCGGGGGAGCCGCTGTGGCTGGACGACGACCGGGCGTGGGCGCTCGCCCTGGCCGAGGTGGAGGCGGACACCTGCCCGGACTGCGGGCAGTCCTGGCAGGACGCCACCGCCCCCGGCAGCGAGGGCGCGTGGACCGCTCACATCACCCGCTGCCACGCCTGCGCGACTGCGGCCCGCACGGTCGCTCAGTTCGAGTCTCAGGGCGGCGACACGCGCGGCCTGCACGTCCACGTCACCCGGGGGTGAGACATGACGGACCGCACAGTGCTGGTGCGTGTCGGCGCGGTCACCAGCGGATTCAACGCGGGCATGCGGAACGCGGCCCGGACAGCGTCACGGACGTCGGCGAGTATCCGCACCAGCATGAACGACGCGTCCCGGCGGACCGCGGCCACGATGAACCGCATCGCGACCAGCCAGCGCACGGCGCTGAAGGCGACCCGTGGCGGCTCTCTGGCGCTCATCGCCGCGTTCGCGCTCGCCGCCGGGGCCGCAGCCAAGTTCGAGACGGCCATGAGCGAGGTCAAGGCCGTCTCGGGCGCGTCCGGGGCAGAGCTGCAGAAGCTGCGGCAGGCCGCGCTGGACGCAGGGCGCACGACGAAGTACTCGGCGACGCAGGCCGCGCAGGCTGAGGCCGAACTCGCCCGGGCCGGTGTGAAGACCGCCGACATCGTGGGCGGTGCGCTCACCGGGTCGCTGGCGCTGGCGGCGGCCGGGCAACTGGACCTGAAGGAAGCCGCGATCACGTCGGCTCAGGCCATGAACACGTTCGGCCTGACCGGCAAGGACATGGCGCACGTCGCGGACGTCCTCGCCGCCGGCGCGAACAAGAGCGCCACGAACGTGCACCAGATGGGGCTGGCTATCCGCGCGGGCGGCCTGGTCGCCCACCAGACCGGCCTGTCGCTGGAGGAGACCACCGCCGCGGTCGCCGCGTTTGCCGACCATGCGCTGATCGGCTCGGACGCCGGTACGTCGCTGAAGGCGATGCTGCAGCGGCTGACCCCGCAGTCCAAGGAAGCCCAGGCGATGATGGACAAGCTGGGCTTCTCCGCCTACGACTCGCAGGGCAAGTTCGTGGGCCTGTCGGAGCTCGCGGGGCGCCTGCAGAAGTCGTTCAAGAACCTGACGCCGGAGGCCCGAAGCGCGGCCTTCGGGGTGATCTTCGGATCCGACGCGGTGCGCTCCGCGAACGTCCTGTACCAGCTGGGCGCGAAGGGCGTCGACGAGTACACGAAGAAGGTCAACGACCAGGGGTACGCGGCCAGGACCGCGGCCACCCAGATGGACAACCTCATCGGCGACTTCGAGCTGATGAAGAGCGCTTTGGAGACGGCGCTCATCCAGTCCGGGACCGCCGCCAACGGGGTACTGCGCGACATGGTGCAGTGGGTCACCCGCCTGGTGAACGCGTACAACTCGCTTCCCCCGGAGCTGCAGTCCGCCGCCACGCTCACGCTGGGTGTCGTCGGCGCACTCGGCCTGGCCGCATCGGGCATGCTGCTGCTCCTGCCGCGCATCATGACGGTGAAGCGGGAGCTGCGTGACATGGGCCTCACCGCGGCCCGGACCCGCACGGCCATGGGTGCGCTGGGTAAGACCGGCCTCGTCGTCGCGGGCCTGCTCGCTGTGTCCTACGCGGTGCAGAAGATCCGCAACCAGTTCAAGGATGCGCCCCCCGACGTATCGAAATTGACTAACTCCATGGTCGACTTCGCCCAGAGGGGCAAGGTCTCCGGCGAGATGGCCAGCAAGTTCGGCAACGACCTGGACGGCTTGGGTGAGGCAATCCAGCGCGTGGCCCACCCGACCGGAGGCGCCCGCGCCACCGACATCGTCAACTCGCTCACCCTCGACCTCACCAAGGGGCTGGGCGAGGCGCAGATTCCCCTGGACGAGGCACACGACAAACTGGACGCGATCGATCAGTCGCTGGCGCAGCTTGTTTCCTCCGGTCACGCTGAGGAGGCGGCGGCCAACTTCCAGCGGTTCGCGCAGGCCGCCCACGAGAGCGGCACCTCGACGGAGAAGTTCCTCACCCTGCTGCCGCAGTACACCGACGCGCTCGCCTCCAGTGACGCGCAGAGCAAGCTGGCGGCGGGCTCGCAGGGCGACCTGGCTACGGAGATCGCCAAGACCAAGGCGGAGATGCAGGACCAGCGCAGCGAGGCCGAGAAGCTGTCGGACTCCCTCGACGCGCTGAACGGGGCCAACATCAGTGCCGCCGAGAAGAGCATCAGCTTCCAGCAGTCGCTGCACGACCTGACGAAGACGGTCAAGGACAACGGTCACAGTCTCAGCGAGACGTCGGAGAAGGGCCGCCAGGTCAAGAGTGCGTTCCTGGACGCGGCGAAGGCGGCCATGGCGCACGCCCAGGCCGTCTCCGAGCAGAAGGACAGCGTCGCGGCCGGCAACGCCGTCCTGGCCAAGGACATCACCGCACTGAAGCGCACGATGAAGCAGGCCGGGTTCACGCAGAAGCAGATCGACGAACTCACCAGCGCCTACGCGCGGCTGCCGGAGAGCGAGGCCACCAAGGTCACCGCACCGGGCACGGTAAAGGCCACCCAGGAGGTCGAGGATCTGTACCGGTCGGTGCTGGACCTGCCCGCGGGGAAATCCATCACCATCAAGGCGCCCACCAAATCGGCGATCAAGGACCTGCGGGCCGCCGGCTACCAGGTGAAGATCCTGCCCGGCGGCAAGAAGATCACGATCACGGCGCCGACCGGGGACGCACGGCGGGCCCTGAGCAATCTGCAGGACCAGATCGACCGCATGCACGGCAAGACGCTCACCGTGCACGTGGCCGCCAACATGCAGAAGCGGCTGGCGAACGCCGGTCTGATGGCACAGGGCGGTCTGCTCCACCGGGCGCAGGGCGGGCCCATCCCGGGCTACCCAGGTGGCGGACCCGTCGTCGGGCCCGGTACGTCCACGTCGGACAACGTCCTGTTGTGGGGGTCGAACGGCGAGTTCATGGTGCGCGCCGCGTCGGTCGCCAAGTACGGGTTGTCGTTCATGAACGCGCTCAACGAGGGCCGGCTGCCTGCCGGGCGGCCCACGCCGGCGCGCACCTACGCCAGCGCAGCACCTCCGGCCGCGCCGCCCGCAGTAGGCGGTGGCGTGTTCACCGGGGAGCTGTTCCTCGACTCTGGGCAGCTGCTCGGCGTCATCAAGGGCACGGTCCAGCCGATGCTCCGCGACTCCGAGCAGCGGCAGGCCCGGCAGGCCCGGACAGGGAAGGCGGCGCTGCGGTGACGATCTCGATCAGCGGCTCGGGCGCGCTCGCCGAGGACGCCGACACCATCACACCCGCGTACCCGTCGTCGCCGACGGCCGATCAGCTGCTCGTGCTGACGGTGCTGTCCGGGCACACCGACGACCCGACACCCGCCACCCCGTCAGGCTGGACGCTCGTCACCTCCACGGTCGGCGGCGGCGGCACCTTCGGCAGCGGCGCCGGCCCGCGGCGGTTGACCTGGTTCGTGCGGGTGGCGACGGGCGGCGACAGCACACCGACCACGTCGATCACCTCGGGGTCGACGGGTTCCCTCATCGCCGGCCGCATCCACGTCCTGGACCGCAGCGCGGGCACCGGCTGGCGGTGGGCCGTCAGCGTCGGTGAGGACACCAGCAGCGGCACCAGCCTCTCCGCCGCCGCGGCGGACGCCCTCACCTGGGCGGCCGGGGACTTCGCGCTCCTCGCCTACACCGTGCACACGTCCACCGCGTCCATGACGAGCGAGGCCATCGCCGCGACCGGCATCACCTACGGCACCGTCACCGAGCAGGCAGACGACTCCCTGTCGACCGGGTATGCGGGCCGCCTGGCGGTCGCCTCCACCACAGTGTCGGCCGGCGCGGACACGCAGGCCCCGACCGTGTCGGCAACGCTCGCGGCCGCCTCCACCGGCGTGGCCGGCGTGCTCCGCATCCGGGAGGCGTCTGCCGATGTGGAGGGCGCCCAGCAGACCGTGTTCCCGCCGCGAACGCTGGTCACGGCGACGGGCCTGGCCGCGGACGACATCACCACCGTGACGTTCTACCGGCAGGTCGGCTCCACTCTGACCGCGGTGCGCGCGGCGACCGACGTCGACGTCACCGGGCAGGACGCCCTACTACGCATCGACGCGGAGCAGCCGTTCGGAGTGCCCTACGAGTACCTTGCGGTGCTCACCGACGTGAACGGCCTGACCTGGAACATCTACTCGTCGACGTTCACGGACACCGTCACCACCGACGTGATCTCCGACGCCGTCCGCGGTGTCGGCGCCCACGTCACCATCAAGGACTGGCCCTCCAAGAAGCGCACTCGGGATGCGTCCGTGTTCAACGTGAACGGCCGCCTCATCGTCGTCGGGAAATCCAGGTCGGCGCCGCAGGCCACCGTCATGGTCTCCACCGAGACCACCGCTGCCGGAGACGCCCTTCAGGACGTCCTCGACCACGCGACCGAGGGCACCATCCTCGTGCGGGCCAGCACCAGCCTGGCAGGGGTCGACGGGCATCTCGCGCTGATCTCCGATGACGAGCGGCGCGCCTGGTACATCCCGTACCGCGAGTGGGATCTGGACATCGCCGAGACCGAGGCCTGGTCGGACGTACTGGAGGCGAGCGGCTTCACCCTGCAGGACATCGCCGACAACGTCGACACCCTGCAGGACATCGCCGACGCCTTCCCCGGCACGCTCCTGGACATCGCCCTCTACGATTTCGGGAGCTGACGTGCTGGACATGTCGACCGAGGCGCAGGCCATCGTCCTCGCCGGCTACACCATGAGCATGCGCGCCGAGTCCTGGCTCGGCGACGAACTCCTCGCCGCGGACATCCCCATCGGCGGAGGAGGTGAGACCCGGGACCGATCGGACTCCGTGCCGGAGAGGATCACCCTCACGGTGCCCCGACGGGACCGCAGCACCGACTGGGATCCCCGCACCGTCGACCACCCTCTCGCCGCCTACGGTCAGCGGCTGCGCATCGACTCTGGCGTGGAGCTGCGCGGCGGACACACTGAGTGGATCAACCGCGGCTGGTACCTGATCACCGACTCGCGGACCGATGGCGAGACGGTCACCGTGACCGCCGACGGCCTGCTCAGCCTCATCGACGAAGCGAAATTCGTCGCCCCGTTCCAGCCGTCCGGCACTCTCGTGAGCACGGTGCGCGCGCTCGTCGAGCCGGCGCTCACCGTCACCGTCGACGGCACCCTCGCCGACCGGGCCGTGCCGCTCGGCATGCAGTGGGACACCGACCGTCTAGGGGCTTTGGCCGAGGTGCTCTCAGCGTGGCCGGCAGCCGCCCGGGTTACTGAGGACGGGTACCTGCTCGTGGAGCCCCTGTCCGACGATGGGGATCCGGTGCTGTCGCTGACCGACGGTGTGGGGGGCACCGTCGTGGAGTGGCGCGGCGGGTCGTCCAGATCAGGTGCGTTCAACGTGGTCGTCGCGCAGGGCGAGGACAGCGACGGCACGCAGATTCAGGGCGTTGCCTACGACGCGACCGGCACGTCCCCGTATCGGACGGGTGGGCCGTTCAACCCGCTGCCGGTGCCGTACCGGTTCGAGTCGCCGCTGATGTCGACGGTCGCACAGTGCAGGGCGGCGGCGACGACGAAGTTGGCGCAGCTGCGCCGCCAGGCGTACCGGAAGCTGGACGTGACGATGGTGCCGCACCCGGGCCTCGTGATCGGCGACCTGGTGTCCGTGACGGGCGCTGGTCTCACCGATGCGCTCTGCGCGGTGGAGGCCATGTCGCTGCCGTACTCGCCCAGTGAGATGGCTCTGACGGTGAGGGTGCTCTGACATGGCTGACCTGGGTATTTCGCGTGTTTCGCTGGCGGGGCAGGGCGCTCTCGTGGGGCGTGCCACCACCGACTCCAGTAGCGACGCGTGTCTGGCCACCGTCAGCGGTATCGAGATCACGGCGCGCGTGGTGGCCGGGGTG